>JAYUCD010000019.1:0-8304 GCA_043740515.1 Bdellovibrio sp.
CGAAATCCGTGCTCTACCAAGGTCATCTTTCGAGCCCGATCACCACGGTACATTCCGCCGATCTGAGGAATCGTCACATGCGATTCGTCGACAAATGTAATGAAATCTTTTGGGAAATATTCGAGCAATGTCGGCGGCGGCTGACCCGGGCCCCGACCTGTCATATGACGAGAGTAATTTTCGATTCCTTGGCAAAAACCCATCTGCTCGATCATTTCGATATCGTACAAAGTCCGCTGTTCGATTCGCTGTGCTTCGAGAAATTTCATTTCTTTCTGAAAGGTCTGTAAGCGCTCGCGAAGTTCATCTCGGATGGTGCCGATTGCATTCTTCAGATTGTCATCGCCTGTGGCATAGTGAGAACCCGGATACACTCCGACTTGCTCCATCTGGTCGAGAACTTGGCCGGTCAGTGGATCAATCCAAGAAAGCTTCTCGACGAAATCTCCAAAGAACTCGACCCGAATTGCTCGCTCGTCTTCATAGGGTGGGAAAATTTCGACAATATCACCGCGCACTCGAACCGTGCCTCGATGAAAATCCACATTGTTTCTTTGATACTGAATGCGAATCAATTCGCGCAAAAGATGATCCCGCTTCATTTCCGTATTTGAAACCAAGTGGATCATCATGCCAGCATAAGCTTCAGGACTGCCAAGACCGTAAATGCAGGAAACCGAGCTGACAATGATCACATCTTTGCGATCAAATAAAGATCGAGTCGCCGAGTGGCGCATGCGATCGATCTGATCATTGATCGCCGAGTCTTTCTCAATAAATGTATCGGTTGTCGGAATATAGGCTTCAGGTTGGTAGTAATCGTAATAGGAAACAAAATACTCGACGGCATTTTTAGGAAAAAGTTCTTTGAATTCCAGATAAAGCTGAGCTGCCAGAGTTTTGTTGGGAGCTAAGACCAGAGCCGGTTGATCGAGCTGCGCGATCGTATGAGCCATGGTGAAAGTCTTGCCTGATCCAGTCACACCCAGCAAAGTCTGATGAGTCAAACCTTGTTTAAAATTTCCAAGAATTTCAGCAATCGCCTTGGGCTGATCTCCGGATGGCTTGAAATCCGAAATCAGTTGAAAAGTTTTTTTGGTCGAGTTGCTTTTAGCTATTTCTTTTTTTGCCATGGTTTTCTTTTCTTGATTTTCCGTCGCCAGCTTTTTGCTCACTACTTAGCGACCTCCCACTCACTGCCCGTCGCATGATCGCTCACAGCGATCCCCTTCTCTGTCAATTGGGCTCGAAGCTCATCGGATTTTGCGAAATCTTTTTTCATCCGAGCTTCCGATCTTGCATGAACCAGTTGATCAATTTCCTCTCGCTGCAATCCTTTTTTCAGCAAAAGCATATCGTCCAAGGTTAGCAGAAAGGCGCTGGGAGGTAGCTGAAAAAGCGCAAACAAGCGGCTAAATCTGTCAACAAACCTCTGCAAAGTCGCAGATTTTCCGGCCAAACCGGGATTGAATTTCAAACCGCGTTTCACTTGGGAATTGAACAACCGCACAATCTCAAACACCCGCGCAAAAGCCTCAGGGGTATTGAAGTCATCATCCAAAGCTTCTTTGATTCCAGTCCAGGCATCTTCCGTGGCTTTTTCAAAAACCGGATCGACTTTAGCTTCGGCAGATAAAAAGGATTCAGCCACTGCAAGAGCCGAGTAAATTCGCGCCAGGCCGTGAATCGCTTGATCGATGCTGTTATCACCCAAATCGCTGATCGAGCGATAATGAACAGACAGCAGCATGTATTTTAAAATCTCTGGATTGTACTGATCCATAAATTCACGAGCCGTAACAATATTGCCAATTGACTTGCTCATCTTGGCGCCTGAGAAATTGATCATATTGTTGTGCAGCCAATATTTGACATAGGCTTTTCCAGTGCAACCTTCGCTCTGAGCAATTTCATTTTCATGATGCGGAAAAATTAAATCCATCCCGCCGCCGTGAATATCAATTTGCTCACCCAAAATAGCTTTTGCCATCGCAGAGCATTCAATGTGCCAACCTGGCCGCCCTGGGCCCCAGGGAGATGGCCAGAAAGGCTCCCCTGGCTTCGACGCTTTCCACAGCGAGAAATCCAGAGGATCTTGCTTGGTGTGATTCATATCTGCTTGCACTCCGACTCGCAAATCATCCGGATTGCGATTGGACAACTTGCCATAGCCAGGAAAGGATTTGATCGAATACAAAACTTCGCCAGCTGAAACATAGGCCTTCTTTTTTTCGATCAGTTCGCTGACCATGTCTTGAATCGGCTGCATGTGATCGGTCACTTTGGGATTGTGATCTGCTTTGCGCAGTCCCAAGCGATTATAATCTGTTTGAAATTCGGCAATGTACTGTTCTGAAATTTCGCTCGAACTTCGTTTATCTTTGTTGGCGCGAGCGATGATTTTGTCATCGACATCGGTGTAGTTATAAACAAAATCAACTTTGTATCCAGACTCGGTTAGCCAGTTCCGTACCAAATTGTAAAAAATGGCTCCACGAAAATTTCCAACATGAAGTAATCCATACACAGTTGGACCGCAGCAATACATTTTGACCCGATTTTTGTCGTAGGGCTCAAAAGTTTCTTTTTTCTTAGTCTCAGTATTATAGACAACCAGCATATTTTCCTTACTGATGAGATTTGCTTGCCAAACATTTTTCCGCGCGGGCGATCAGCTCTGTTTTCTGCATCAAAGGAACCAAAATCTTCAGTTCCGTACCAGATGGCTTTCCAATCACCGCAATTCGAATTGGAAAAAATAAATTTTTTCCCTTCACGGCTGCTTTCTCTTTGACCAAATCTAACAATTTCAGAAAACGCTCTTCCGAAATCATGTCGGTCGGCTCAGCCTTCAACAATTCAATCCAAGTTTTTAAAACCAGCGGAGTCGACTCCCACTGCATGGCCTCGGCAGCATCTGGGAATATCTCAAACGAGCCTTGCGATAAAGGACGATAGAGTTCGACAGAATCAGCCAGAGTTTCCATCGCTGATTTGAACACGCTGACGCTCTGATCTTGCCATTGAGGATCCTTTGGCAGCTTGAAATTTTCTTTTAAGAGAAAGGGCTCAATCTGTTTCCAAATTTCAGCATTGGAAAGGGCTCGAAGATGTTGCGCATTCATCCATTTCAGTTTCACCGCATCGAATACGGCGCCGGCTGGATTCACCCGCTTCAAATCAAATCCAGAAATCATTTCATCCAAAGTCAGAACTTCTTTGCCATTGGCATGCGACCATCCGAGGAGAGCGACAAAATTCAAAAGAGCATGCGGAAGATAACCTTCCATTTTAAATTCGTGGCAGCTCGTGGCACCTTTTCGCTTAGACAATTTCTGTCGGTCTTCATCTAAGATCAAAGACAGGTGGCCAAATTCCGGAGTCGTCCAATTCATCGCCTCGTAAATCATCAGCTGCCGCAAAGTATTGGGAAGATGCTCCTCGGCTCGCAACACATGCGAAATTTTCATCATGTGATCATCCACTGCACAGCAAAAATTGTAGACAGGCATGCCATCACTGCGAAGCAAAACAAAATCTCCAACCATGTCCGAAGGAAATTTCACTTCGTCTCGAATCAGATCTTTAAAAATAAAGTCTTTTTTCAAATTCCGAGTTTTAAAACGTACGACGGCTCTTTCGCCCTTGGCAAGTTTTGCTAAGGCATCTTGCGGAGCCATTGTCTCGTAAGGACTTTCCACATGCGGAGGTCGCCCCAAAGCTTTTGCTTTTTCTCTTTGCGCCTCGATTTCAGCGTCGGTCAAAAAGCAGTAGTAGGCTTTGCCTGTGAGAAGCAGCTCATCGGCGACTTTTCTGTAAACACTCAACCGCTGGCTTTGCTTGTAAGGTCCGTGAGGACCTAGATCCGATAATGAGGTCGCATCGGGGCCCTCGTCCCATTTCAGACCCAGCCACTGAAGATCCTCGAGTACCATACGAAGTGATTCTTCAGTGCTTCGAGCCTGGTCAGTGTCTTCAATTCGAAGAATAAATTTGCCGCCATTTTTTTTCGCGAAAAGATAATTGTACAAAGCGGTTCTTGCCCCACCCACATGCAGATATCCAGTTGGACTGGGAGCAAAGCGAACACGAACTTCTTGAAATGCCATTGAGGCCTCCGAATTGAAACAAATTCAGAAACACTCAACTTAGCTAATTTTTGTTGGAAGTGAAAGTCCCAAGTAGGGGGCTCTCAAATTTGAGACTGAATATTAAAGACCGAAGATCAATCTAACTTCTTCTTCTTGAGTCAAGGCTCCGTGGTCGACAGCTAAGGTCAGCTCTTTCATCAAGAGGCCCCGAGCCGTGTCGAGCATCTTGCGCTCACCGAAAGACAACTCTTTGTCGACCTTCAGCAGAAAAAGATCGCGCAAAACTTCGGCGATTTCATAAACTGAACCCGTTTTGATTTTTTCCATGTACTCGCGGTAACGGCGATTCCAAGTCTGAGTATCAATTTTCACGTCTTTGATTTTCAGGATTGCAATGACCTTGCTCGCTTCTTCTTGCGAAATGATCGGACGAAGTCCAACTTGGCTCACGCTGTTTTTGGGAACCATGATCTTCAGACCGGTCTCTAGGATTTGAACCGAGTAAAACTCAAGCTCGGTGTTCATGATCTCTTTTATTTCAACCGCCACCACTCGACCCACACCGTGACCTGGGTAAACTGCGTGATCGCCAACTTTGAAATTTGCACAGACTTTTTGAGTCAGAACTTCTGCCATTGAGCCTCCAAGCCATGAGAGTTATAGCTCAATTGACACAACTTATCAAACGCTTCCACTGAAACGAGGAAAGATTTCAAAAGAAAACGGGATGCAGTGTGCATCCCGTTCAAAAGTTATTTCAATAGCTTAGAGAGTCAACTCGCTCTCAAGCCTGATGACCGCATCAGCGTGCTGTGTAGATCAATGCAAATGCTTGTTTGCCGTCTTTTCCCATTGGCACTTTCACAGCTTTGACAGCAACTTTGTAAGTTCCATTTGGCAATCCACTGAGCTCTTGAACTTCATGATTATTCACAGTGTCACCCGACGTATAAACTTTTGCGTCTGCAGCACCCACGGGTCCACTGACTTCGAGACTCAGATCGTTCACAAGGGCTGCACCCGCTGCCGGAGTTCCCGGAGCATCGGTGTAAACCATGTTGGCGAGAAGACGACCGTCGGTAACTTGCACAGTTTGGGAAAATTCTTCACCTTGAGCGACACTTGCTTCAAAAAGTTTCGTGTCTCCACCCAGTTTTGCAACTTGAGCCATGTCGACTCGGCCATAACCTTCATCACTGTTCGGGCGATGCTTCAACTCTTGAGTCGGCCCCGTTCCATACTGACCTGGGAACATATCATGAGCTGTGTGCATCAAAGTCGCTTTGACCGCTGCCGCACTTGGATTGGCGATGGCAAATATTTTTGAAATCACTTGTCGAGTCACCACAGCAGCTCCTGCCGCCAGAGGTGCAGCCATCGAAGTGCCACCTGAAAAAACATAGTCTGGGTTGTACTCACCCCAAAGCTTTTCGGCAGTTGGATTGTGAGATCGGTTGGAAAGAATGTTTGTTCCTGGTGCCACGATATCTGGCTTGAGTCGCCCATCATGAGTTGGACCGCGAGAACTGAACATGGCTATGCCGTCAATCGTATCCGATAGCTTCGAACTCCAGATCGGTTCGACTGGCCAGTTGTCTTTTGAAATTTTCAGTTCGCTGACTTTTTTCTGGATTCCACCGACAAAGACGAGATTTTTAGAAGCTCCCACAGTCACATTGTTTTTCGCAGTTGCAGGACTGCCGATTGAATTCGGATCAATCACTCCATCTTTGTTGGCATCAATTCCAGAATTTCCGGCAGCAAAAAGAATCAAAAAATCTGGATGATCCCACATGAACTGATCCACTTGTTGAGCCATTGCATCGTAAGATCCGGGATCTTTCGGCGAACCCCACGAGTTGGTGTGCACGCGAACACCTTCAGCATAAGCCGCATCAAACAAAGTATTTAATTTTGGCGGAACTGTCAGGTTATCAACCAAAGGTGACCACATGGCTTGCGGAATAAATTGCGCAGCTGTCGCTCCGCCAGTGATGGTGCCTTTTGAGGTCACACCACGGCTCACCACGGAGCCCGAAACATGAGTTCCATGCCCCATTGGATCTTCCCAAGTTTTTGCTCCCACTCCGTAATACAATCCTTTTTGCACAGCTCCTTTGAAATCTGGAGACATGCTGGCGAGATCGCCCGTGTCCAAACCTGTGTCAGCCATTCCAGCAATTTGACCTTCGCCGTGATAGCCCAATGCCCACACCGCTGAAAAATTCATCGCCTTGGCTCCACTCTCGTAGCCGGTAAGGTCGGAGTAATCTCCCGCAGTTTGCGCTGTGGGCTCGACACTCACTTCATCCAACACCATATTCATTGGCTGCATCTTCTGAATCTTTTGTACGAATTCGATGCCGCTGATTTGAGCCAAAGTTGGAATCAAAGTATCCGACATTTTCACCGACAAAGTGCTGCCAGAAAGGTCGATCAGCTGAAGTTGCGAATCCTGAGCACGCAGAAGCTTGAGAACATTTTGCGCATCTTCTTTGCTGAAAGTAAGAATCGCCACAGGGCTTGCATGACTTGTCGAAAGCACGCTGATGGTTGGTAGGTTGGCACTCATTTTTACAGAGCCAGTATAAAGCATGTAGCCATTGATCTTGCCATTTTTTGCAAGCTGAGCCAGTTGAGCTTCTGTCGCACGCACAATCAAAGCATCATCGGGAATGTAGCGAAAAACTGGGATTCCGGCAGATTTTAATTCCTGCTTGTCAGCCTCCGTGATCGATTTTTTAAATTGCAAAACAAAAACTTCTTTTTGCGAGCTGAAGTTTTGCGCTTGGTGATTGATCGTTTGCGGCCTGACCGATCCATTCTGAAATCTCAAGACTGTCCCTGCTTGAGATTGCGCGGTCATAATAAAGACGAGCGCTGCTCCGATGAATTGATACATGGAATCCCCTCCGTGTTGCTGTTGTGCAAAATCAGATCATCAAAAAAATAAAGTTTAAAGAGAAATCTGAAGAAAATCTTTGGATTGAAACCATAAGATAAAATAGAGATAAAAAATCAGACGCCTTGAGCTGAGTGCGTTAAGCGATACTGGCCAATGCAGCGGGGCCATGTGCTCGGAGCAATTCTTGTTTCAAAGTTTGATTCTCTTTCGCAAGCAGTTGGGGATCTTTTTCGAGAAGCTCAAAAGCTGCTTTTCGAGCTTCCTGCAAAATCAAAACATCTCGGACTAAATTTGCCATTTGAAATCCAGGTAATCCTGACTGACGCGTACCGAGAAACTCGCCAGGCCCACGCATTTCTAAATCAAATTCAGCGATTTTAAAGCCGTCCGTGGTTTCTTCCATGAATCGAGTGCGAGCCCTCGCCTCTTGAGAAACAGCATTTCCCATGATCAATACGCAAAAACTTTTGTGCTCTCCCCGACCGACTCGGCCACGCAATTGATGCAGCTGCGAAAGACCGAAGCGTTCAGCATGCTCCACCATCATTAAATTGGCATTGGGGACATCCACTCCCACTTCGATAACTGTGGTGCTGACGAGAATTTGAATTTCACCGCGGCGGAATTCATCCATCACCTGTTCTTTTTCCGAGGCCTTCATTTTTCCATGCAGCAGTCCTAGGCGAAACTGCGGAAAATGAGTTTTGAGTTTCTCAAATTCTTCGACTGCATTTTTGAGATCGATTTTTTCGCTCTCTTCCACCAATGGATAAACCACATAGGCCTGCCGGCCTTTTAAAATTTGCTCGCCAAGAAATTTCAGAGCCTCCGGCCGCTTGTTTTCAAACACAGCTCGAGTCTGAATGGGACTGCGACCTGGAGGCATTTCATCAATCACCGAAACTTCGAGATCGCCGTACACAGTCATTGCCAAGGTTCGCGGAATCGGCGTGGCTGTCATCACCAAAAAATGCGGTGAGATCGATTTCTGCTTCAGTTTTCCCCGTTGCTGGACTCCAAAACGGTGTTGCTCGTCGACAATCACCAAGGCGAGATTTTTGAATTTCACCCAGTCTTCAATCAATGCGTGAGTGCCGATCAAGAGCTGAATTTCTCCGGATTCTAATTTACCAAGGAGAGCTTGGCGCTCCGAAGTTTTCGTTCTGCCAGTGAGAAGGCCAACATTCATTCCAATGGGCTTTAAAATTTGATTCGCATTTTTAAAATGCTGCTCAGCCAAAATTTCCGTGGGCGCCATGAGGCAGGCTTGATAGCCGTTGTCCGCCGCCATACTGGCTGCTAAAAATG
>JAYUCD010000020.1:0-7600 GCA_043740515.1 Bdellovibrio sp.
TTGTTCGCGAGTTGTCAATAATGGTGACCTCGCCCCGACTCGAACGGGGATGAGCAGTTTAGGAAACTACCATTCTATCCTGTTGAATTACGAGGTCATTGAGGTCGCAACATAGCCCCAGTTGAGGGCTTTCTCAAGTCTGCATTTTTGAAAATTTGGCCGGCGGGAAAATTACTCGTCGTCAAGATCGTCTGGCGAGCCGAGGCCATACTTTTCTACCCGGTAGCGCATGGAACGGAAAGTGATGTGCAGCAATTTGGCCGCTCGCTTCTTGATTCCGTTGCTGGCGTGAATGGCTTTGACGAGCAGTTCCTTTTCGATTTGCCCGATCACTTTGTCGAGATCGATTCCGTCTTCGCCCATTTCAATTTCGTGCGAAGAGGCCATCTTGCGACCGGAGGGAGTGTTGACAAAAGGTGGCAAGCTCTCTGGCAAAATGGTCGCACCGCCCTCGAGAGCAACCGTGCGCTCGATAATATTTTCAAGCTCTCGGACGTTTCCAGGGTAGTCGTATTTTTTCAACATCTCCATGGCTTCGGTGCTGATGGTGCCGATGGTTTTGGTCAGGCGGTCATTGTACTTTTTCAGGAAATGATTGGCGAGAAGTGGAATGTCGTCTGGGCGCTCGCGCAAAGCTGGCGTGCGAATGCCGATAACGTTCAAACGGTAAAATAAATCCTGGCGAAAGCTTTGGTCTTTCACCATCTCTTCAAGATTTCGATTGGTAGCGGCGCAAATCCGAACGTCGATTTTGATATCTTCGGTGGCACCGACGCGGCGGATGACTCGCTCTTGAATAGCTCGCAATAATTTCACCTGGATGGTCAAAGGAAGCTCCCCGACTTCATCCAAAAATAAAGTTCCTCCGTCGGCCACTTCAAACAAACCGACTTTGTCAGCGATGGCTCCCGTGAAAGATCCTTTTTTGTGACCGAACATTTCTGATTCCATCAATTGCTCTGGAATCGCTCCGCAGTTGATCGTCACAAAAGGTTTATCTTTCAATGGGCCGTTGTAGTGAATGGCTTTTGCCACCACTTCTTTTCCAGTTCCCGACTCACCTGTGATCAAAACATTTGTCGGGGTCATCGAGACTCGCTTAACCAAATCATAAATTCGGTGCATCTCCTCCGAATTTCCAACCAAATTTTGAAAGCTGTACTCTTTATGAAGTTCTTTTTTCAGAACGCGGTTTTCGACTTCGAGATTTTTGGTGCGCAGAGCATTCTGAATGTTGAGGCGGACTTCGTCGATTTTAAAAGGCTTTGTGAGATAGTCGTAAGCGCCCATTTTCATCGCTTCAACTGCCGATTCCGTGGTACCAAAAGCAGTGATTAACATAAAGACGAGATCAGGATAGGAATCTTTGACGTGCTTTAAAAGTTCAATGCCTGTCACGTTAGGCATCTGAAGATCCGAAATCACCATATCAAAAGATTTTTTGCTCAGAATTTCTTTTGCTTTGGCGCCGTCTTCGGCACAGGTGACTTCATATCCTTCTTTCTTGAGCATGATCTCAAGAAATTCACGGATCGATTCTTCGTCGTCGACAACAAGTAAACGTGGCTTCATGCAGTGACCTCTTGATGATTATTTTCAAGTGTGGCTGATTAATTTTCAATTGATTTTGCAGGAAACGAGATCACAAACTCGGTGCCTAGACCGACTTCACTCTCAACAAAGATTTTTGCCGAGTGAGCTTCGAGAATTTTATGAGTGATCGCTAGACCAAGGCCCGTGCCTTTCGGTTTGGTTGTGTGAAATGGCTCAAACATTCTCTTTTGAATTTCGGCTGTCATACCACTGCCCTGATCTTTGATCTTCACTAAGATCTGTTCATTTTCTTTGACTGTCGAGATGCGAAGGATGCCCTGGGTCTTGCCTTGCATCGCCTGCAAACCATTGATCACGATGTTGAAGAAAGCTTGCTTGAGCTTATCTCCGTGCCCTAGTGCATAGGCCCGATCGGCAAACTGGGTTTCGATTTTCAAAGCCTGAAACTGACTCGATGTCGCATTGGAAGCCACGTCTTTGAGCAGACTGTTAAGATCTAAGATTTCACCAGGCGGCTTTTCAGGCTTGGCAAAATCCAAAAATTCCGAAATCAATCGATTCAGTCGATCAATCTCACGCAAGATAATTTTAGCTAATTTTTTATCGTCATCGGTTGAAAAATTTTGTGAAAGCAACTCGACACTGCCGCTGATTCCTGCCAGCGGATTGCGAATTTCGTGGGCGATGCCGGCAGCCAACTGCCCCACTGCCGCTAATTTCTCAGACTGTCGCACAGCAAATTCCAGGCGACGAACTTGGGTGAGGTCTTCAATCACCACCAAAAAAGTAAGAGTTTCAAAACTCAGCGCCTGAGGAAGAATATGAATTCCTAGCAGATAGCTTTCTGAATTTTTTTCCCAGCGAACTTCATGTTTTTCGCCTGACTTCATCTGGTCGAGCTGAATGTTTCGAGCTCCTAATTCTGGAACCAATTCAAATAACTTGAAGGCTTCCAAATTTTCCAATTGAAACAATTGAGCCGCGCTCGGATTGAATTGGAGAATTTCATTTTCCAAATTGATTGTCATTAGCCCTGAGGGGATGGTTTCAACGATCATTTCGTTGATTTTTCGAATCGCCCTGAGAGATAAATTTTGCGCTTCCAGTTTTTCTGCAAAAAGACTGAGCTGATCGCTGAGATAGCCGGAGATTCCAGCCACCACAAAAAAGCTCAAATTATTCAAAATGAGCATGAACAAAAATGACATCGCCTTGATCTCAGGTCCAAACCACGAACCCACTGTAAAGCCGATCGAAGCGAGTGCCGCTGCCATCAGGGCGCCTCTCGAATGAAACACCAGGCCGGACAAAATAATTGTGATCAGATACATGAAGAGAAACAAAGTTTGATTCAAGCCACTGGTGATCAGCAAAGTTGAAATCAAAACAATGTCACATAGAAAACTTGTAAAAACCAATCGACGCTTTTCGAAAAATGCATCGAGATGGATCAAAGGCAAAAGATGAAGAATCAGACCCAAGATAGCGACGCTGTAAAAACTTAAGAACAATGACCAGTTGAAAAAATTTTCTTGCAGAAGATGATTCAAAATTGTCACTGCCACGACGATCAAATAGAGTGACAATCGCGTGGCTTGAATGATCAGACGATGGCTCATCGCATTTTACTTTCCGCCTGTTACAACATTTGCCATATCGAAAATTGGCAAATACATGGCAAGCATCAATACCGCGATGGCGCCGCCAAGAAAAACCATGAGCAAAGGCTCAATCATCGAAGTCAGAGCCTTAACCGCGTTCTCAACATCATCTTCGTAAAAATCAGCAATCTTACCGAGCATCATATCCAAAGTTCCCGATTGCTCCCCAATCATAATCATCTGAGAGACCATATCAGGAATCATCGGTTCTCGAGCCAAAGGAGCCGCCAGTGGACGTCCCGACATGACTGATTCTTTGCTTCTTAAAAGTGCTTGCTCGATCACTTTGTTTCCGGCAGTTTTTGCGGCGATATCCAGCGCTTCCATGACTCCCACTCCCGAGGAGAGCAAGGTCGATAAAGTTCGTGAAAGCTTTGCGACCGAGGACTTTTGAATCAACTCTCCAAACAGTGGAAGTCGAATCATCAGGCGATCAAAAAAATCTCGCCCCTCATCCGTCTTCGCCCAGGCTATCAGCCCCCATGGTATCAAAATAAATCCAGCGATCACCAAATACCAGCGATTGATCAAAAGCTGGGAAAGTCCCACAACGAATCGAGTGATGGCTGGCAATTCCTTGCCTGCTCCTTTGTATAAATCTTGAAATTTTGGAATCACGAAAATCAAAATTCCAGTGATCACCAAAACTGCAACGATCATGATCGCAGCCGGGTAAAAGAGCGCGCCCGTAACCTGCTTCTTTAATTTTTCTGATTTTTCCATGTAGGAGGAAAGCCTGAGCAAAATCCCATCCAGAATTCCAGCCTCTTCGCCGGCTCGAACCATATTAACAAAAAATCGATCAAAAATCTTCGGCAAAGTCGCCATCGAGTCGCCCAATCTTTTTCCCGACTCGATGGAAATTCGGACTTTGATGGCTGCATCTTTCAGAGCTGGGTTTCTTTTTCCTTCACCCAAAAGCTTGAGCGCGTCGACCACAGGAATTCCTGCATTTATCAAAGTTGCAAATTGGCGAGTGAAGATCTGCAAATCTTTTGAAGAAACCCGGGCCTTACCAAGGTTCTCTAAGAACTCAGTCAAACCACCAGTCGGTGCTGCTTTCTTTCCAGGCGCCGGGATTACTCGCAGGGGAACCATATTTTGAGATTTCAAACGCTGGCGAACCTCGGCCTCATCCTGAGCCTCAAGTTGACCCATCTGAACTTTGCCGGCTGCATTTTTCGCTTGAAAATTAAATCTTGCCACTCTTCACTCCTTCAACTTCACAAAAAAATCAAATTCCAACTTTTTTCAACAAACCATCGAGCTCTTCAGGCTCTTGACTGAATTCAAATGCCGTCTTGAGATCAATTTTTCGCTTGATCAGCAATTGAAACAGAGACTGATTCAAGGAGCGCATGCCAGTTTTTTCCGCCAAGCCTTTCATCAAACGAGAGATCTGTGAATAATTCTGATCTCGAAGCGCCGCTTGCACTTCTGAATTAGCGAGCAGCATTTCGAAAGCGCCTTCCAGACCAGACTCCATTCCAGGCAATAAATTTAAGCCAGTCACCGACTGCAGTGTGAAGGCAAGTCTCCTTGCACGAGTGGCTTGATCGCCTTGGCAATGGTCCAAAAATCTTTGTAGTCCCATCTGAATATTCCAACTGGCTAAAGAGAGAATCACCGTGCGACCTTCTTCAGATAGGCCCAAGGCTTTTTCGCAAATTGAGAGGTTGTTGGTGTCAAAAATCACAATATCAGAACTATGTGGAACGTTATTTTTTTCAAATTGCTCGATCGAAAATTGTGAAAGCAGATTGCCTGGGGACTGGAGGTTGGAAGTCGAATCACCGGAATAAAAAGCGATCGCTCGGCTTTTTTTACCAATCGATTGCAAGACTTGACGGAGCGCCGTGGTTTTTCCAGAACGGCGAGGCCCAACAAATAAATGGAGGCCCTTGGGCTTCAAAATCGACTCGGTCAAAATTTGTGGGAAATTCCAGTTTGAGTTTGCCTGTGCAACAACCTGTGAGGGATTGGGATTTTGCAGCACCAAAGACCCAGTGACTCCATCCAGATCAACGTGAAAATCAAATTGAAAAGAAATCGAACCAATTGAACGACTGCCGCAAGATTTAAGATTTTGAAAAAGATCTTTTCTCTCTTCGTCATTCAAAAGCTGAGAAACCATCTGTCGCATATCAGTTATTGAAAGCGAAGACTGATTCATGGGAACAAGTTCTTTTCCAACTCGCAGTCTCACCGGCTGAGACGGAGCGAGCAAGATTTCTTGAGCTTTCCGCTCCACTGCCATTTTCAAAAAAGTTTCGATGGAGATCATGAGCTAGGTGTCCTTCACTGATGCATTGAGAACTTCCTCAATGGTAGTTTGTCCGCGTTTTAATTTGAGCAAAGCACTTCGTCGCAAAGTCCGCATTCCTTCTTTTTTTGCTATGATTCGAAGATCTTCGGCGCTGGCCTCGTTCAGCACAGCTTCTCGAATCTTCGGTGACATTTCCATCAATTCAAAAATCGCAATTCGACCCTTGATACCCATTCCATTGCAAGTCGGACAGCCCTTGCCTTTGAACAATTGATAATCACCAATCTCTTTTTGATCGACTCCCAAATCCAGCAAAGTTTGCTCAGCAACTTCAATTGGCGTCTTGCAGTTTTCACAAATTTTTCCAACCAAGCGCTGAGCAACAATCACATTTAAAGTTGAAGTGATAATATAGGGCGCGACTCCCATCTCAGTCAGACGAGTGATGGTTTGAGGCGCATCGTTGGTGTGCAAAGTACTGACGACCAGATGTCCTGTGCTTGCAGCTTTCATGGCAATTTCCGCCGTTTCCAAGTCTCGAATTTCTCCGACCATCACGATATCAGGATCTTGACGGAGAAAACTTCGCAGCGCATTGGCAAAGGTGAGATCGATTTCCGGATTCATTTGAACTTGGTTGATTCCTTCCAAGTTAAACTCCACAGGATCTTCGGCTGTGGATATGTTCACATCCGGTTTATTCAATTCCGCGAGGGCCGAATAAATCGTCGTGGTTTTTCCAGAGCCAGTGGGACCCGTGATCAGCAAAAGTCCTTGCGGCAAATGAATGTGATGATTGAAAATGGCTAGGTCCTCGGGCTCAAATCCCAATCGTGTCATATCCAATTGCAAATTGGATTTATCCAAAAGACGAAGCACAACTTTCTCACCCCAAATTGTTGGAAGAACGCTGACCCGAAAATCCATTGATTTGCCGCCTTTCAGAGGCAATTTGATACGACCATCTTGCGGTCTTCTTTTCTCAGCAATATCAAGTTTCGACATGATCTTGATCCGACTGGAAATGGCAGCCGCAGATGCCGCTGTCTGCGCACTGGCTTCCGCCATGGAACCGTCGATTCGGTATCGCACTCGAAATTTCTTTTCGTAAGGTTCAAAATGAATATCAGAAACTCGCTTCTTCACTGCATCGGTTAAAATGGCATTCACAAATTTAATGATCGGACTGTTTTCTTCTTCGGCAGTGATGCTGGCAAAATCAATTTGCTCAGGAGCTGCACTGTCTTCATGAACGTCAGCCCGATCCAATTCTTGTCCCATATTGGAAACATTGGCTCCATAATATCGATCGATTGCCGAGAGAATGGCCATCTCTGTTGCCACCACTGGCTGAATTTTACAGCGAGTGATAAAGCGCAGATCATCTAAGACAGCTGTATTTTGTGGATCCGACAAGGCGACCACTAAAGTCGTCGTCCCAACTTTTTGCACTGGAATCAAAATATATTTATCACAAGTGTGACGAGGAATGGCGCTGATGGCAGAAGCTTGAATTTGAAAATTGTTGAGATCAATTCCAGAAATCTGAAAGCTTTGTTCAAGTGCTTTTAACAGCTGAGCATCTTTGAGAAAACCCATTTGCACAAGCACGGCACCGAGCTTCGCTCCGCTTTTTCTTTGCTCATCAAGGGCGCGAGCCATTTGCTCAGCGCGAACGACTCCCTGTTGAACTAGTATTTCTCCCAGCTTAATCGCCGCCATGGATCCTCCGACTTTGCCTAATACAATATTTTATAGTGACAGAGGGAGATTAAGTAACTGGACCTACGTCTGTTTTTCCGACACCACCTCGGAGGACAGGAATTTTCTCCAATGGTCGAGATATTCTGGCCACGAAATCACAAATTTCTCCTCAAGCAAAGCCCTAAGAAAGAGGAAATCGCGAAAGCTCCAGATCTCAACACCAGTCAGTGAAGAGACTTTGACATGCTCAGCCTCGGTCAGCAAATCGTTCGACAATGGCGAGAATGGAAGATCCACGACCAGCCCGTCTGGCTTTAAAAAATTAAGATAGGTCAAATCTGCAAAAACAACTTCCCCGTCCTCGGGCGTGTAGGTGTTGATCAGGAGAGATCCGTTGTTCGGCTGCAACGTCAGC
>JAYUCD010000021.1:0-9587 GCA_043740515.1 Bdellovibrio sp.
TCAAACTCGACGAAAGTCTTGATGGATTATACTTTATTGGAGGTTCCCTATGGGAATGAGAATCAGTACGAACGTCGCATCGATCAACGCACAGCGGGCTATGTCAACGTCGCAACGTGAAATTCAGAAGAGCTTCGCACAGCTTTCTTCTGGAAGTCGAATCACCAAAGCAGCAGACGATGCTGCAGGTTTGGGAATCAGTGAAAACTTGAAATCCCAAATTCGATCTCTCGGTCAAGCTTCGCGAAATGCGAACGATGGTATTTCCATGGTTCAAGTAGCAGAGGGTGGTCTTGGTGAAGTTTCAAATATTTTAACTCGTATGAGAGAGCTCGGTATCCAAGCTTCTTCTGATACGGTTGGTGATCGTGAACGCGGTTATGTCGACAATGAGGTTCAGCAGTTGAAGCAGGAAGTGGAGCGAATTTCGCAAACGACTCGTTTCGGTTCGCAAAATCTTCTCAATGGAACTGGAAAGAAATTTGATATCCAAGTTGGTATCAACAACGATAATTTCCAAGACCGAATCAGTTTTGATGCTTCGAATTTGAATGCAACATCTAGCGAATTGGGAATTGAAGGCTTGGATTTCACCAGCAAATCCGGAGCGCAGAAAGCCCTGGCAATTGTTGATGAAGCTCAAGGTAAAGTGGCTGGCTTTCGAGCCAACATCGGAGCTTTGCAAAATCGATTTCAATCGACAGTCGAGAATTTGGGAACTCAGCATGAGAATTTATCTTCGGCAAATTCCCGAATCCGAGACACTGACATTGCGGCTTCAACTTCTGAGTCGACTCGAAACAGTGTTTTGTTAAATGCCTCGGCAGCTGTTCTCGCGCAGGCAAATCAGATTCCTCAGTTGGCTATGAAGTTGATTGGCTAATTGAGAAGAGATCTGAATTAATTATAAAAAGAATGAATTTGCAAAGTTTGAGGGAGATCTCCAAACTCCCTTGTACTGCCTACCCGGAGGGAGAAATCCCTCTGGAGTACTTGGCAGGCTTTTGATTTGGTGTAGAGATTTGGACTTAGATCCGGAAGAGGGCCAGTCGAGTTTAGCTCGCATGATTGTTATTCCGAATAGCCAATATGGATATCAAGAATGCACTTAATGCAATTCTTCCTTTGAATCTCCGGGCCAAAACGGCGCCGGACCGTGCGTTGAAGGCAGGTAACTCGACAGATCGAGACGCCAACGGCCAAGCATCCTATGAACAACAAAAGCAAAAAAATCAACGAGAACCCATGAGTGATGAACAGATTGAAAAAGCTGTTCAACACCTCAAAGACTTTCCCGCCGTCAAAGAACACAATCTGTCAGTTGAAGTCGTCGAAAATGACGGCAAAAGATTTGTCTATCTCAAAGAGCCAGATGGAAAAATCTTAAGGCGAATCCACGAGGCGGAACTGTGGACTTTGCCAGTGATGAGTGAATCAGATCCAAATAAAAAGGGTCAGCTGCTCCGTCGAACCGCCTGAATAACACAAACCACCTTGCGATCTGAAAAGAGCATACTCTAAGATGGTTTACAGAGGTGGATATGAAATTAAGTTTATGGATTCAAGTTTCGACATTTTCAATGCTCACTTTGTTTTCTCATTTGAGCTTTGCATCGATTTCTCCTCAGGTTCAGAATTCGATGAGAAATATTTCTCCGATTTTGCGGGGAGCCGGTGCGGTACACGGAGGATTGGCTGGGCGAGGATTCAGTCTTCTCGATCTCAAAAGTGAAATCGCCAAGAGTCAAAAATTAGAGCGCCTGACGGTTCAAATTGGAGATGCGGCACTTCAGCCTTATGTGGGAGCTCCGGGATATTTCCATATTGAGAATCGGCCAGAGACTCACCAAGTGATTATTCATTTTTTGCAGGCTCTCAATGCTAAATTCGATGACCGTAAATTAGCACAGACTTTTGCGCACTCTCCTTTTGTTAAAACTTCTCAAATGAATTTTGAACCTGAATCTCAGACGATGAGCCTGATTCTGCAAATGAAAAAGTCTGCCTCACTCCGAGTATTGCCAGTCAACGGGACGAAATCTCAAGCGGCACAACTGAGAATTGATTTATTTGAAGATAATCTTTTGAACAGCGGGGGTTCTCGTGCTCCTGGAAAAACCAAGAAGTGAGTGAGAAGAAATGAGGCGGAGAAATGAGTAAGATGAGCGCGCAGCTTTTTTCGAAAACCTCAGTTTTTGGGATCTTTTTCATTCTGAGTATAGGGCCTGCCCTTGGTGAGGCTCGAGTCTTCAATATTGAAAAAGAAAGCTTTGCAGCCTATCTCAAAGGGACTTACGGACCCAGCAGCATCACCAATAGTTTGAATTCAGATTCAAAGGGGAACAATGCGACGTTGGATTCAAGACTGCCATATAATCTTTCGGGTGAACTAGGATTTGTTTATGCTACTCCAGTTGTGGCTTTGCGATTTGGACTGGAAGTGATTCGCCCACCTGACCTCAAAGATGCCAAGGGAACCGATGCAGGTGGAAATAATCTTTACAGTTTGACCAGCGAGATGTCGGTTCTTGTTCCAAAATTTTCGATGGATATCAATATGAAGCATTGGGAGAAGGCGAAAATTTTTTTGGAGATTGGTGCCGGCTATGCTAGTTTGGCGGCCAGAAACTCGTACACTTTTACTGCTGCTGGGAAAACTCAATTTAGCATTCCTGATTTCTATGAAGATTTGCGAGCAGGAGCTCCTCTTTATGAAGCCGGGCTTGGCTATGAAAGCTTGTTGACAGATGCGACGACATTTCTGGTTGAGGGCGGATATCGGGTCTTGAATTTCACCTCGGTTAAACACAATAGCGACACCACAACTTTTCAGGGGCCTCTTACCAAAGGAACAGTTGCTACCAATATGGATGGCAGCAATCGAACGCTGAATTTGAATAATTATTTTATAGGCTTGTCTCTTCGCTTTTGGTTAAAGTGATTTTCTGAAAATGACGCCGAATAATATGACCCTAAAAAAACTTGGAAAAAACTAACTGTAGAGAGCGAGAAGTTCTCTCTGGTATTTTTGATCCAAGACTTTGCGTTTCACTTTGAGAGACGGCGTCAGCTCGCCTGACTCGACAGTAAAGTCTTTGGCAATCACAGCAAAGCGTTTGATGGTTTCATAGGCTGCTAGGTGAGTATTGCAGGCGGCGACAGATTTTCGCACCATCTCTAACACCACAGAATTTTGGGTGAGCGAAGCATAATCCGAGTAGGCAATATTTTCTTCTTTGGCAAACTTTTGCATATAATCTTGATCGAGAGTGATCAGAGCCACGATGTATTTTTTTTGGTCTCCGTGAATTAGAACGTTGGAAACAAACGAACTGAGCTTCAGCAAGCTCTCAAGCTTTTGAGGAGCGACATATTTGCCACCAGCAGTTTTAATTAAATCTTTTTTGCGATCAGTGATCTGCAGATCGCCTGAAGCTAAAACTTGGCCAATATCGCCGGTGTGAAACCAGCCGTCGGTAAAAGCTTCGCGAGTTTGGTCTGGCGCTTGATAATACTCGGGCATGATTTTTTTGCTTTTGAGCAGGATTTCGCCATCTTCAGCAATTTTGATTTTCACATCGCCAATCGGTCGGCCGACGGAGCCGAATTGATAGTTGTAAGGTGTATTGGCACAAACCGCAGCTGTGGTTTCGGAAAGACCATAACCCTCGAGAATCAAAACATCACAGGCATGAAAGAAAAGAGCGATCTCTCTTGAGATAGGGGCTCCGCCGCTCATAGAGAATCGCAGGCGGCCGCCAAAAGCATCTTTGACTTTGTGGAGAACCAATCGCTGAGCAAGTTCATATTTGGCAAAGAGTTCGAGAGGAATTGATTGCCGCTTTAAGCGCAATTCTCCCACCTGCATCCCCACTCCCAAGGCCCATTGGAAAAGTTTTTTTCGGAGAAGGCTATTTCCTAATTGGGAGTAAATGCCTGAATAAAATTTTTCAAAAATTCTCGGAACTGAAATGAGAATCGTCGGTCGAATATCAATAAGATTATATTTAATTTTTTCGATGCTTTCCGCGTAAGCCATGTGAAATCCAACGTAGACATGTCCCCAGTGTTCAATCCGCCCGAGAACATGTGCGTAGGGCAAAAAACTCAATGAAACATCTTCAGTAGTGACTCCCAAAAAAGGAAAGGCTTCGGAGATCTCGCTGATAATTTGCTCGTGATTCAGGACAACTCCTTTGGGAATTCCAGAAGTGCCTGAGGTGTAAACGAGAGTTGCCATTTGATCCGGGCGGGAGCTTTTGCACAAGGTCTCAAATGCTGATCTTTGCTCGGCTTTTTCTTGAGCTCCAAAGGCGAGCAATTCAGGCCAACCCATGACCTGTGGATCGGACTCGCGCACGGGATCAAAGCAGATGACTTGCTTCACTGAAGGACAAGCTTCACGCACCTTGAGAAAAAGTTTCAGCATATTGCGATTTTCTAGAAATAAAATTTTGGCTTCCGAGTTATTCAAAATGTGTTGAAGGTCTTCGGCGGTCACCGTTTGATAAATGGGAACTGTCACTGCTTGGATACCCATGATGGCGTAATCACAAACCGACCATTCCACACGAGTGTTGGCCATGATCGCGACTCGATCTCCGGGTTTGACCTGATGAGAGAGCAAGCCTGAGGCCAGTGTGACGATGGTTTCGTAGTACTGCTTCCAGGTCAGTTCTTGCCAAGCTCCATCAACTTTGTAGGAAAGAGCAATGGCTTCGGGATCACGTTGGGGCATTTCAAGAACCGAGTGACAGATCGTAGTGGTCATTTTGATTTCGTTCATTTTTAAATTTTCTATTGAGTGGAAGACGGATGTCTTTGACTTAAAATCAAATTGATTTGAATTTTTTGGTCATCGCCCACGCTAACAACCTTTTCAGCCGACAGTCCAGTGAAAGGATTGTGAGCCTGAATTTTAACCTGTGAACCAGCAAGCACAGCATAATTTTTCAGCGGCAACTTTTCTTCGATTCTTTGACCGTTGATAAAAATCACCGGGTTGCTGCCTCCATTGGTCAATTCCAAATTGATATAACCCATCTTCGGTCGGCGCAACAAAGTTGCCTTGACTTCGACACCATTGAAACTGGCTCGGTGTTTGACTTCGTAATATTGAAATCCTTCTTTGCGCAAAGCCAAAGTGAACTCTTTTGAGGCCTCGACGGATTTTTGAGCGGGCGTCAGCATGCCTGTGTCTTGGCCGTCAATCGCGATGCGAGCTCCGCTGGGATTGCTTTCTATCACCACTGTATAATATTCGGCTTGCGAAGCACTTTCGACAACGCCTTGGTTAGTCGCGCTTACAGCTGGTTTTGTTGTGGCATTTGGAATTTGGGTTGCTGTTGGAGTCAGTGTTTGTGATTGAGCAGGTGTTGCTGTCGGTGAAGCACTTGGAGGCAAAGTCGTCGTCACAATCGCTGCTTGAACGCTGTTTGTGGAATTGGTCCTTCCCTGTTTTTTCAAAAGGTAAAAAGTGCCAGAACCAACAATCAAAAGACCAAGAAGTGCTGTGCCGGTCATTTTAAATGACTTGAAAATCGAGCTTTTTGGTTGATGGCGAATTGATGAGTGAGTCGAGGCTGATTTGTCAGAAATTTTTTCTAGTCGAATATTGCTGCCAAAAAAAGATGGGCGCTTCGTCGCAGTTTTTTTCTTCAGATCGCTGAGATCGGGTGCGACGGATTGAGTGTACAGCAAATTCAAAGCTCGATTGTTTAATTCTTTTTCTGCTTCCTCGGTATCAGTCATAGTACCGGTCATCGTAATGTTCGTGTGCTCAGCTTCGTTGCTTCCGACCTGAACTTTGGCAAACTCGATCAGCTTTTTTCGATTCTCAATAAACATTTGAGAAAAGGCTGACTTCATAAACAAACTGAAGTCTTGAGGTGAAAAATCCGGATATTGGGTGTTCAGAAATCGATTGAGGTCGCGATGAAAAGTGGCCGCCGTTTGGTAACGTAATGTTTTATCTTTGGTCAGTGCTTTGTTTACAATTCGCTCGAGCTCAGGCGGCACAGAAGGATTCAATTTGCGCAAAGAAGGAATTTGGCATTCGCGAATTTTTCTTAAGGTAGCGGCTTCGCTGTTTGCGGTGAAAAGGCGATCGTTAGCGAATAATTCCCAAAGTAAAATTCCCATGGAGAAAATATCAGTGCGAGGGTCGACAGCTTGGCCATCGGCTTGCTCGGGACTCATGTAACCAAATTTTCCCTTGATCGTTCCGGCGCGAGTTGTATCCAGTTGAGTTTCTGCTTTGGCGATTCCGAAGTCGACGATCTTCACTTCGCCCTCGAAGCTGACCATGATATTTTGTGGACTCATGTCACGGTGAGTGATGTTCAATGGCTTTCCAGTCGTGCCATCTAAACAGCGATGAGCGTGATCCAAGCCGGCAGCGATTTCTTTTGCCATAAAAACAACTTGATCAATAGAAAAGTATTTAGATTCTTTTTTCAGATGATTGAGAATTTGTCGGAGGTTTTGGCCCTCAACATATTCCATGACGAGGAAGAATTGGTTTTTCTCGACGCCAAAATCATAAATCGAAACCACATTGCCGTGATTGAGATTGACCGCAATCTTCGCTTCTTCTTTAAACATTTCAATAAATTCGGGGTGATCTGAATATTGAGGAAGGATTCGTTTGATGGCGATGAATTTATTGATGCCGCTCGCACCTGTGGACTTGGCAAGATAAACTTCCGCCATACCGCCGGCCGCAAGTTTCTCTAAAAGAATGTATTTGCCAAAGTTTTCTAAGAGATTCGCCACAGAATTCAACTTCCCCTTCAGATGAGTTATCGGTACGATTCAAGGGAGTCTTAACGAGACTTTGGCAGACCGAGGTCGAGGATTCTGTTTGGAGAAACTTTGAAAGAGAAAAAATTGAAACAGGATACAGGTCAAAAGCTCAGCCAAACTCAAATGAAATGGATCGGTTTGACGGGTGGAATTGCCTCCGGAAAGAGCTCAGTGGCCGAGATCTTGAGAAAACTAGGATACAAGGTCGCAGATGCCGATCAGATCGCGCACAAGGTGGTCGTGAAAGACTCAGAAGGTCTTCGCCAAATAGTTCAGGCTTTCGGGGAAAAAATTTTAAATCTAGACCAAAGTCTCAATCGAAAAGCGCTTGGAAATTTGGTTTTCGGACAAGCTCCAAATCTTGAAAAGCTAGAAAAAATTCTTCACCCTCTGATTCAAGCTGAGACAGCTCTACAGCGCCAGGCGTGGAAAAATGCTGGGGAAAAAATAGCATTTTACGATGTGCCATTGTTGTTTGAAAAGAATCTCGAAGCGAACTTTGATGGCATTCTGTTGATTTCAACGGACGAAAAAACTCAAAAACAAAGGATGAAGAAAAGAGATCAGCTCAGTGATTCGGAAATTATCAATCGATTGAACTCACAATTGGCGATGACAGAAAAAATAAAAAAGTCGACCTGGGTGATTAAAAATAGTGGCAGCTTGGAAGAGCTGGAGTCTCAAGTCAAAAAAATCCTTCTTCAAATTCAATCAGGCACAGCCAAAACAAATTGAGTGAAAAAATAAGTTCCAGGAGCTCCCAAAGCTCCGCCGATTTCAAATCGCAAACGATGACGAGTGGAAAATAAGTTTTCAAATCCCGCACTGGTCTGCAGATAATATTTCTGGTAATCGATGAGATTTCCGAGTTGCGCTCTGGCGTTATAATGTCCGGCAATTCCCAATTTGTAATAGGGACTTCCTGAAAAAGAAAAGCAACAAAGTTTTTTGAATCCGGCATCAAGAGCCAAAACCTTGTTATCGAAAAGACTCAAGCCGACCTCATAAGCTGTTTCGTCCAATGTGTACCAAGATTTTTGCAAGCCACCTGAGATCATTGTCTCTGGGTCAAAATCCTTCTTTAAATTTCCACTGAAAGCACCAAAAGTAAAATTGGTACTGCTGTCTGAGACCAAGGCTCGTCGATGCCGTTGAAAATCATCGGGAGGAGCGGTGGTCTGAACAGGTTCCAATTCAATCAGTGGCTGGTTGGGAGAAAGCAAAGTTTCGCCAGTGTCGACACCAGGCGGATGAAGGATAATTTCAGGGGCTGCAAACAAAGGAAGCCCGACTAAAGTCATAAAAACAGCAACGAAATACAAGCGCATGATAGAAATGATATCTCAATTTGCCTCTTTGAGAATAAAATTCTTAAATGCAAAACACTCTTTTGATTTTTTCGCTCTTGGCTGGTCTTTTCTGTTCAACTTCGCTTACGGCCCAAGCTCAGGAAGGCTTGTTCACAAGCATCCATCATCAATATCAGTCAAATCGTGCCTTAGGGATGGGCGATGCCTTCGTTGCAACGGCAAACGACTACACGGCCTTGTTCTACAACCCCGCTGGTCTCGCACGTCGGGACAGCGGTCAAATTAATCTTTCGATCGAGCTTGGCGGAGGACTTGATACCAACAATTTTTATAAAGACCTCGACGTCACAGGCAAAGCAACCTACGCAACTGATTCGGACAAGTTCAACGCTTATGGAAGCTTCTTGCAAAAATATTATGGAAAGCCCTTAGCATTTCGAGCTGGATTGCTTGAAGCCGTGTGGGTGAGACAAAACTGGGGAGTTGCTTTGATTCCCTTGGACCTCACCTTTGAAGGGCAGATTCACAACCAGGCCGCTCCAGCTCTGGATGTTCGAGTTTATGCCGACACCACGCTCGCTTATGGATACGCCCAAGAAGTCAAAGGCATCCCGGGCCGGTTGAGCTGGGGAACAACCGCGAAATTTATCAACCGTGGTTATATCAATCGAGAATTGAATGCGCTCTCTCTTGCTGCTGATCCGAAAACAGTGAGCAAAGCAGACATGCGCGACGGCTACACAGTTGATTTTGATTTGGGAACGCTTTACTCGCCACAAATTCCTTCCGACGGAATTTTTTCTGTCTTCCAATTGGCCAAGCCAACTTTCGGCGCCGTTGTCCGAAATGCCTTGGATTATGGATTCGGACGCAGCTTGCATTTGCTCAATAAAGATTCGGTTGATGCACCTGAACCTTTGCGCCGGGTGCTCGATGTGGGAGCGCGCTTCGAATATCCTGACCTCTGGATTTTCGGAGGCCGCGGCGAAGTGGACTTCAGGGATATCGGTCATCCTAATGTCTCTTTGCGAAAATCTTTTCACCTTGGATTTGAATTCGACTGGACGCTGACAAATTGGTGGAAGGGTCAATACCGAATCGGCTTGAATCAAAATTATCCAACACTGGGAGCCTCAGCCCAGTTGTTCATTTTCAATTTAGATGTTGTGACCTACGGAGAGGATGTTGGAAGTTACGACAATTCTAAAGAAAATCGTATGTACATGGCGAAATTCAATCTCGATCTGTAAAACTATTCAGTAAAAATTAAAAGCCCGTGCAGCCGGGAGTTGTGGGTACCGCGTAGCAAGTCATGATTTTATTTCCAATCGATGCAGGATCTGAAGTTCCACCAGGAATTGTCGCAATCACTGACTGAAATTGCGTGCAATAATTTCCAGTGGTTGTCGCACCAGGAGTGCAATTGGAAGTATACATCGAGACAACTGCCGAGCCAACCGCAGTTTGAGCCGC
>JAYUCD010000022.1:0-6633 GCA_043740515.1 Bdellovibrio sp.
CGCTTTGAGGATGCCAATGCGCTGGACTGGCCGGGCTTGTATTGCTGAATTGCCCTTGATTCATTCTTACTCGCATCGAATTTTTTTTCGCTCTCAGGCTTCACAAGACTTTCTACACTTGGACAAAGGCAAAACAAAAATTCTAGGGCGCATTTGCATGGAAAGCGACATTCTCAGTAAGGGTCTTAATATACCCGCCGACGTTCAGCTGGGAGATTTGGTGATTTTCGGCGACGCCGGGGCTTACGAAAGGAGTATGAGTTATGATTTTGGACGTGGATAAATCTTCCAACTTAAGAAGCTTTCCGTTGCCAATGAAAACTCTTCTGAAAAGGGAAGAATATTATTCTCGTTGGATGGAGCATCCTTCCTCATCCATCATACATCACGAAAGAGAGTGCTGTGAAGAAGCAAGGCTTTGGTTCTTAGCCTACTCGCGCTCTATGGAAGGATGGACCTCCAGCCAATACCAAATGAAACCTCCCACCTGGCTTTCACAACTTTTTAATTGGGGACCTTCGGTCTGGCCGATCACCTGGTGCCAAGTTTTCAAAGAAAAAACAATCGATTGTGGAGTTTTTGCCGCACTCGCACGTGAGATATTCACAGCCCAAGGATTTGCTCCTCACCCGGCGCAAGCACTGCTTAGTTACAATGAAAATTGCACTGGTCACTGGAAAGATCTTTGGGTCAATGGAATGAAAAAAGTCGACAAGCGAAAGCTCGGCGAAGTCTTTCCTTGGGTGGGAAGCAAAATTGTTTATCACGAGGTCTGCCTGCTGGAGATGCCAGATGGCCAAGCGAGAATTTACGATTCAACTTTTGGAAATTGGTTTGAATCTCACCAGAGAGTTGGATTTGGTGCCGTGGTTTCAGTGCGAAGTGAATGCCCTCGGCTGTTGAATTGGAATGACCGGCTTCTCAGCTGTGGGGAATGGGTGGATTTATGTTGATGGATTTAAAGGAGTTGAAACTTAGATCTCACGGCAAAGAGTATTTCGAAGGAATCAGTCAGGTGTTGTTTTTCAAAAACGCTTATTTCGGCTTGGCTTTGTTGTTGATTTCCTTTCTGTTCCACTGGCAATTTTTCATTTGTGGCCTCGGCGCTTCTTTGATTGGCTTTACTTACTCGACTCTTTATCGAACGCCAAAAATTCTCAGGCAGACAGGGTTGATGACGATCAACGGATTTTTTTTCGGATTGGCTTTCGCCAGCTTATTCCAAGTTTCCGGCTCCTTCTATTTTTGCTTATTATTAGGGGCTATTGCTATTCCTCTCATGAGCAAGGCGACTTTTGAGATCCTTCAACATTGGAAATTGTCGCCCTTGATTCTGCCATACATTCTCACTTTGTGGATTTTGTGGCTTTGCTCCTCTGGTATTGCACTTCATCCGAATTGGAAAATTTGGATGGGCGATGAATCTCAGCTATGGCAGCATGTCTCGACAACCCATGTAGGCGTTCAACTTGTTCGCTCCATGCTCTTCAGTATGAGTCAGATTTTCTTTTTACAAAATTCAGACTATGGCCTCAGTCTGCTTTTGTTGGTCACGGTCTTCAGCCCTCGTCGGGGATTGTATTTTTTCATGGGTACGGCAATGGCAAGCTTGGTATTTTATGGAATTTCAGACGGCACCTTCGCTTGGCAATATGGATTTTTCAGCTGCAGTGCTGGCCTTGTCGGACTGGGAATGGCCTCTCTCCCTGAAGAATTCAGTTGGCGCACCATTTCGCTTTTTTCTGTCCTCTCCTTATTTTTGACTTTGGCCAGCGATCGACTTTTCCGCAATTTTGGTCTGCCGATTCTAAGTCTTCCGTATGTACTTACTTTTTGGTTTGCCATCCTCAGCCGAGCACCCCGATTAAATCTGAGTTGGGCTCGGTCGGAGGTCATCTGATGAAAAGCAGCTGCAAAGTTATTTCTTCTAATAATTTTTGCTTCGTTACATTAATGTCGCTGCTTTTGCTAACGCCCTGGTCGATTGCCTCAACCGAGCAAAGCCGATTAGCTTTAACCACGGATGTAACTTGGTCTTCCAAATATATGCTGGATGGCTTCAAAGTGGGCGGGGATTCCCCGGTTTGGCAATTAGCCGGAAAAACTGATCTCTATGCCAGTGGATTTTCTGTGATGTTGTGGACAGCTCTTCAGGCCGATCGAAGTCGCAAGCAGTATGACGAACAAGATTTTTTTCTTCTTTATTCTCGAGATTTTTTGAAAGATTCGCAAAACACAATCAATCTTCACGGATTCTATGACTATTGGATTTTTCCGAATACGGAGCCCCTTCTCGATGATGCTGGCCAGATTGCCTCAAGCTCAAAAAAGCATGGAAACAAATTCCAGGTTGGTATCACATTACCTCATCGGATTCCGTTCGGTGGCTCATTTTTGGTTCCCTCCTACAATATTTACCAATGGCTATATTGGGCTCAAGATCGGGCAGACCGAAATCAGGCAGGAGCCCATCACGAGTTTTTGTTGCAGTATGATCGGGCTACGCCTCTGCTCATTCCGGGGGCGACCTACCAATATTCTGGTGGATCCATCAGCACCAATTACAACACCGGTGCTTTCGGCGTGAAACCGGGCTGGAGTCACTCCACAGCTTCTTTGTTGTCCGGAGTTTACGCTTTGAAATCCATTTTCACGTTTAGTCTCAATTACCAGTGGACATACGAAGAGACGATCAATCCCGGAAATGAATTTTGGTCGACCTTCTCCTATATTAAAAAGTTTTGATGAATGAGGGAAAGTTATGAAAAAGTTTTTTGTCATTTTGAATTTAGTTTTTCTCTGTGCTTGTGTTCAACCTTCAACGCTGATTCCTGCAGATATGGCTTTGCCTGAATCATTCGGTGGCGTCGGACAAACAGATGTCTTGATTTACGGAGGCCCTGGTTCATGGCGAGCTGAAATCGAAGCACTCAAGCGGATTCTTTATGATCACAAAGCGACCTATGAAGTTTTCACTCCAGCGCAAATGAACCAGATGAAGATCGAAGATTATGACAAATACAAAGCCATTCTTTTTGCAGGTGGTGATGCGTCCGTTGTCCGCAGTGCACTGAGCTCTCAAACTCATGCTAATATCCGAGAAGCCGTGCAGTCGAATGGGCTCAATTATCTCGGCTTTTGCGCGGGAGCCTGGATAGCCGTCGCCCCTGAAGCTGCGCCGGGCGAGGATGTCGGTTACGGCATAGGAGTCGTCAAGGGTCCTTACCTGGAATTAAATTTCCTCGCCAAGTCTGGTCAAGAGCATACATTGGACCTTGCCTCTTTCCCTGATGGCCGGAGGAGAAATCTTCTGTGGTATGGAGGCCCGGTCACGCCCAATATTTCTGGCAAGGTTGTGGTTAAATATTCTGATGGCACTCCGGCTATCTCACAGATCCGCTCGGGGAAAGGGTTGGTGGTAATTTCAGGATTGCATCCTGCCGTAACTAAACAGATTCTAGATTATATACATATTGGAAATGCTGAAGCCATTGCACCTGATTTTGCTTGGAGCCTCTTAGAAGCTGTTATCAAACAGAAAAGCCTACCGACTTTTCACTAAAAAAAGTCTAAAAGTAAAACCAAAGTCCAGTCTCAGATTATAAATTTCGTTTTCAAGCCAGGTTGATAAATACTGGTCATTCCAAATCAACTTGTTTTTTATAAAACCACCACAGGAGTCTTTGATGAAAAAGAATTCGATTCTTATTTCTCTTCTTTTGTGTTTCTCACTTCTTGTCTTGGGATGTGAGAGGTCAGGTGGTCCCAGTTCTGCAAATTCGAATGTGTATTTGAAGCAGGGCCCCTCTTTGCTTGATACGGCCTTGGTCGATCCGGTGAATCCTGCTGACTCGGCTCAAGGAATTTCGCTTGTGCAAGTCCTTCTCTTCAATGGCATCGGAACTTCAGTTTCCGATTGGAAATCCTTGGAGCAAATTCTCAGGTCCATGGGAATAACTTACCGGCTGGTCAATTCTGCATCTCTCAATGCCATCAACTCGACCGCTCTGGAAAATTTCAAAATGATTTTAATTCCAGGTGGTAATTCCAACGACATCAACCAGGCTCTCACTCTCTCTACCAAAATTAAAGTTCGCCAGGCCGTGCGTGATTCTGGGCTTGGCTTTCTGGGCATTTGTGCCGGAGCCTACGCAGCAGTCGGAGTTGACAGCGCTTCTAACTCGACAGCCTATTATGGATTTGCCGTAGCTCAGGGAGATTATCTGAAACACTGGTACCCCAATGGAAACACATCTCTCATTGCAGCCGTATCCAAAGTGTCATTTGCTGATGGCAGCTCTCGAAGCCTTATCTGGTGGGACGGTCCGGCTACACCTGAATGGACAGGCGGAGTGGTAGCTCGATACCCCGGAGGCCAGCCAGCAATTTCGCAAACTTGGACAGGTGCTGGATTTGTAACGGTCTCCGGACCTCATCCTGAAGCGCCCGCTTCTTGGCAATACACTGCAGGCCCGGATCCAGATGGCACAGACTATGACATCGCGAAGAAGCTGATTCTATCGACTCTGAATCGCCAAGCGTTGCCCGCTTTTTGAATGCTAGAAAGTCTCAGTTTTTTTCTATGAGATTAAAAAAGGAACCCGCGGATGCTTGGCGATGAGTTGGAACAGTTCAGTCGTTCCGGTTTCTGATTTCCCTTTCATGGAGGTGGTTAGAAACCACTCAAGCTTGCGGAACAAAAAATTCCATAATTTAGTTGGTTAGGAATCTTCCCAATTCATATTGTAAGGCAAAGTATCAAAGTTCGATTTTTTCGCGGTCAACATTAGCTCTGTAGCTGCTTGCCAACTCATCGTAATTTACTAAATCTATTTTGTATGAAAAGCGCGACTCTTCTGCAGCGGTGATGATGCGAAAAATTTCGCCACTGGGAATTTTTTGATTTTCACTTTGAATGTAGGTTAGATCAACATCGGAAAATTTTGTAAATTTGCCATTGGCTCGAGAACCAAACAGAAAGACTCTTGCGTTCAATTTTTTTAATGGCTGAACAACTTCACTCATCAAGAAATTAAATTCATCTTTGCTTAAGCCATGATTCATTTTATTTTTTGTAACCGCGTAACAAGTTGTTCAAGTTGCGGAACTAATTTTTCAACTTCAAGATAAACCGCTTTGGCCACGTCTTCGGCGTAGGTGTGAGACGTTTTGTTTCGTGCTAAAAGAAAATCAAACCAAATTTGCGGATCATCAATCAATTTATTTTGCGCCATATCTCGAATTGCCGTGTTGGGTGCTTTTGTCTCAAGACCTAGAATTTTCATTGAGACCTTCCATGAAAGCTCAACACAAAACTCAAAACGTTGGATACAGCCATCGCGTAAAGCTTTATGTAATTCAATATTTTGAGGTTCTTGAGTCTTCGAATTTTTTAAAAGTTCGGTGGAAATTTTAAGAGATTTTGCGGCGTTGGTAAGTTCTTCAAGAGTCGTACTCATCAGACCTCTCGATGAAGAAATTAATTGGATGGGCAAACCCAGGAATGGGCAATTACTCATCATCCCTTGATTTTATTGAGTTTTTCACAAAAACGTCAACTTCCATTTATGAAATTGTAGGCCCTTTATACAAGAAAGGCCTATCAATCACCGATATTTCTGAGCAAACGGGACTAAAAAGAAACTCCATCTGGAATGCCCTGCAAAGCCACAAGCAGGAACTAAGAACCCCTAACTCAGTTCCTTTTACGCGCTGGCGCAAAGGCCGCGGGAAGATGGGCGCAAGGCCGCCATACGGTTTTTGCTATTTCGAGGGTGAGGTCATCAACGACCCTAATACTACAGCGCTATTTTCCTCCCTTCCGCAGTCCAGCAGCACGTTGGCAAAGTTGAAAGTTTGATCCCAGCTTCTCTAAGCCGCCGTTTGGTTTTGAGGATATGCGCTTTTTCGGATTTCAAATTTCGTTCTTGGGTATAGGTGATGATCAGGGCCACTTTTTTAAAAAGGTGTGCTTGAGCTCGTCGAGATTGGAGAGACCATGACTCCACCAGAGCGGCTGCCATCGTTCGGACCTGGCAAACGGTGATCTGCGGAAGATTTTTTTTTCAATCTTTCATTTTGCTCGCTCAGAAAAAGATGACTGACAGCCGTGATTCTTTGGTGTCGCATCATGCCGGTGTAAGTTCGTCCTTCGAAGTGATCAAATCCCAATTCTGTTTTTTCGTCCTCAAAGTGACCTAGCCGGGCTAACTCGGTCCAGGTTCTATGATAAGATCTGGGCCATGAAAGGATCTGTATCATGGCAAGAAAGAGACATACCCCAGAGGAAATCATCCAGCATTTAAGAACAGCTGAGATTGAACAAAGCAAGGGCTCAACCCAAGAAGAGGCGGCCCGCAAGATCGGGGTGACGCCAGTTACGCTCGCCAGGTGGAAAGCTGAGTTCGGCGGACTTCGCGTAGATCAAGCAAAGCGCCTCAAAGAGCTTGAGCAAGAAAACACCAGGCTCAAGAAAATAGTCGCCGATCAGGCTTTGGATAATTTGATTTTAAAGGAAGTCTCCAAGGGAAACTTCGTACATCGTCGCTCTACCCCGTCAGATTTCAGTTAAGTCATTGAAACTTTTCGGCGTATAGGGGTTTTTACCTGCCAGTAGATCTTTGACCAGATTTG
>JAYUCD010000023.1:0-7235 GCA_043740515.1 Bdellovibrio sp.
TCAATATCGGGCACCCGCATGCTGGCAGTAGCCAGAAGAAACCAGAGAATGGGCGTCACATATCGGCAAACAATTCCCAAAATAAAAAAAACACAAAAAATAAGTGTGATTGCCAATAGCAAGGATGGCCAAGCGCAGTCGTCTGAAATAAAAAACAGTTTCGAATAAAACGGAAGTGTATTTAAATATTCCGTTAGAATACTTTTTGGATACAGGCCGGATTCGCAATAAAAATGAGGAATTTCAATGAGTCTCTGAGCGGTATCAAAAAAAATTACTGCACCAAGTGCAATTCGAAAAAATGATAGTACCTTCAGATCTAAGCTGAAAACTTGCCTCAAATGCAACTTAACTTTTTTGCAGATCTTCTCGAATTCCAACTGCATTTTGTCCTAGGATCAGGTCGTTCATTGTCAGGCTAAGAGAAACAATGCGGCTCCACAAGTTCATTTCGCCAAGTTGCGGGGCAAGGCTAGGTCTAGCCATTCAAGGCTCAATCAAAGATTCCTTCGAAAATTTAACAATCGTCGCAAAATTTGAATTTCAAAACTTAAGTGTTGCCTAGCTCGCCACAAATACATAAAAATCTTAGAGAGTTTGATGCCCACATCAGGCCTCAAATAAATCCAATAAATAGGTGGCGTGTGATAATTAGAAAACCGACATTTCAAGAAGCCCTGAGCTTCCCACGCAAAGTGAAATTGTTTTTTGATTCGATGGGCCCAGGCGTGATTACGGGGGCCGCAGACGATGATCCTTCGGGCATTGGGACTTATACGATCGCTGGAGCTCAACTTGGAACTCGGTTTTTGTGGACGGCACTCTTAACCTGGCCTTTGATGGCGGCGGTCCAAATGGGCTGCGCTCGCATCGGAATGGTGACAGGCGAAGGCTTGGCTTCAGCCTTCGCGAAGAAGATTCCTCGTCCCATTCTGTTGATTTTTTGCTTTGCTCTTTTTTTAGCCAATACTCTGAATGTGGGCGCTGATCTTTCGGCGATGGCTGACGGGGCGGATATGCTGACGGGCGTCTCTTCTCATTTTTTTGTGATTATTTTTGGCGTGGTGATATCTGTGGCTACCGTCCAAGTTCGCTATTATCACATTGCTAAAATTCTCAAATGGCTGGCGCTCAGCCTCTTCGCCTACATCGCAGTGGCTTTTATCATCGGACCGAACTGGAGTGAGATTTTCACCGACACTTTCGTGCCTCATTGGCCCAAAGCGAAAGAAGAGTGGGCGACACTCGTTGCAATTTTAGGTACAACGATCAGCCCCTATTTGTTTTTCTGGCAAGCTTCTCAGGAAGTGGAAGAAGAAAAAGCCTCAGGTCGGAACACAGTTGATAAGCGAGTCGATGCCACCAACAAAGAAATTCTGACTCGCAAGTTTGACGTGGGCATCGGTACTTTCTTTTCAAATATCGTTATGTATTTCGTCATTCTTTCGGCAGCTCTGACTTTGCATAAGCACGGTCTGACAAATATTCAAACTTCTCGCGAAGCGGCTGAAGCTTTGGTGCCACTGGCTGGTCGATTTGCTTCTCTTTTGTACACAGTCGGAATCATCGGAGTTGGATTTTTGGCCATTCCCACTCTGACCGGCTCGGCCGCTTATGCACTCGCTGAAACTTTTGGTTGGGATCAGGGCCTTGATGCCAAATGGGGCAAAGCCCGAGCTTTTTATGCGGTGGTTATCTGCTCTGGTTTTTTCGCAATTCTTTTTGATTTGGCACGCCTCAATCCCATGCAAGCTCTTTATTGGTCTGCGGTTCTCAACGGATTGCTCGCTCCATTTTTACTCGTCGGAATTCTGATGGTTCTCTTCGACAAGAAGCTGATGCGAAACCAAAGTGGCAGTCTGCTCAGTAGAATCCTGATTATCATGACCACGGTTCTCATGTTCGGAGCGGGGATCGGAATGTTCGTCTTTCAATAATTGAGGAAGTGCAATTTGAGATGAAATTTCGTCAAGGTGCGTTGGCAGCTTTGCAGACGCTCTGCTTTCAGAGGCCTTCGTAGACAGGTCTCTGAATTGGGACTAACTTTGTGAAGCTTTAAGAAAGGTCGAAATGAAAACACATCTTCCCGAAGAGCCTCGGGGGTTCATTCGTAAAACCAAGCGCATTCTCGTCGGCGAGCCGAAAGACCCCACAGATGTGTCCATGTTTCACAAACTTTCCTTGATTCCTTTTCTGGCTTGGATCGGTCTCGGCGCCGATGGTCTTTCCTCTTCCTCCTACGGTCCTGAAGAAGCATTCAAAACTTTAGGGCAGCACACTTATCTCGCCATTCCGATTGCCTTGATGATGGGCATAACTGTCCTGATTATTTCAGCGGCCTACCGCAGAATCATCGAAGAGTTTCCGCACGGCGGCGGGGGATATGTGGTCGCCAGTAAACTTTTGGGTCACCGAGCGGGAGTGGTCTCCGGATGCGCCCTGATCGTCGATTACATTTTGACTATCACCGTTTCCATCGCCGCAGCAGGCGATGCGCTTTTCAGTTTCGTGCCTTTGCATCTTCATTTTTTAAAAATGTCAGTCGAAATCTTTTTCATCGTCTTTCTGACTGTTTTGAATGTTCGCGGAGTCAAAGAATCAGTCATCGTGCTGACGCCGATTTTCATTATTTTTCTGGTGACTCATGTATTGGCGATTTTTGGCGGTATTTTTTGGCATCTCTCCGACTTCACGATCACAGCAAGCCATGTGACAACGGGTTTTCAAGGCGGCATGAGCAGTCTGGGCCTTGGCGCGATGTTTTTACTTTTTGTCCATGCCTATTCTATGGGTGGAGGTACTTACACAGGGATCGAAGCCGTCTCCAATGGGCTGCCAATTATGCGTGAGCCCAAAGTCAAAACTGGAAAGCGAACCATGGTTTACATGGCACTTTCCTTGGCCTTCACCGCGGCCGGTTTGCTCTTTTGCTATTTGCTCTGGGACGTCACTGTCGTCGAAGGCAAAACGATGAATGCCGTGCTGTTTGAAAAAATGGCTGTGCATTTACCTTTCGGTCCAGAAATTGTTATCGTGACTTTGCTTTCCGAAGGTTTGTTGTTGGTGGTTGCAGCTCAAGCCGGATTCATCGATGGTCCTCGAGTTCTGGCGAACATGGCAGTGGATTCCTGGTTCCCGAGACGATTCGCGGCACTTTCCGAGCGACTGACTGCAGGCAATGGAATTCTCATCATGGGAGTGACTTCGCTCGCAGCCCTGCTCTACACCCGGGGCGATGTCGGCCACCTGGTTGTCATGTACAGTATCAACGTGTTCTTGACCTTCTCACTTTCAATTTTTGGAATGCTCAAGTCTTACATTCAAGAGGACAAGCCTCACCGCAAAAGCGGATTGGTTATTTTTTCCGTTGGCTTTCTTTTGTGCGCGACAATTCTAGTGATCACCGTTCTTGAGAAATTTCTTGAAGGGGGTTGGATCACTTTGGTGGTGACGACACTTTTGGTCACCTTGTGCTTCATGATTCGCAATCACTATCTAAACGTTGCCAAAAAATTACGGCATCTTCAAGTTGGATTGGATGAGCTTCAGTACGAGAAAATTGCAGAGGGCACTCCTCAGAGAACAGCGGCAATTTTGGTCGCGGGCTACGGCGGCTTAGGTTTGCAAACTGTGAAAAGCATTCTCGCTAATTTTCCTGGAATCTACCAAACATTCGTTTTCATTTCTGTTGGAGTGATTGACTCTGGAGTTTTCAAAGGTGAAGAAGCCATTCACGAATTGGAAGTAGAGACAGAAAAGATGCTTTCGAAATATGTGGTCTTGATGAAAGGCCTCGGGGCGGATGCTCACTCGCGCTGTGGGGCCGGCACCGAAGTGGTCGAAGAAGGATTTCAACTTTGCAAAGAAGTCGCGAGCGAATTTAAGAACACTACTTTTTTCACGGGAAAAGTTATTTTCGAAAGTGAACAATGGTACGACCGATTCCTGCACAACGAAACCGCGCACTCTCTTCAGAAGCGCCTTCAGCTTGCTGGGCTGACGATGGTGATCTTGCCAGCTAAGGTTTCCTAAACATCCGCAACTTGTCACAATGACACAAATTGAACCTTAAAGATTGATGAAGGACTTGCGGGTCGGCAATGGTTCAAAATTTTTCATCTTCCTGATTGATCCCTTTTTAAAGCAGAGTGAAGATAAGCAGTAGCAGGCCTAAAATATCACGGAGGGATTATGAATCTTCATGGAATCGAAGAGACAACCGACAGCAACAAGCTTGAAAAAGATTCTCCTGAGAGAGAAGTTGGTATCGAGAATGCGCTTCAATCTAAAAAATCCGCCGAGCTCTTAGGCAATTTAAGCAGTGAGCTTCGGGCTCCACTCAATACCATTTTGGGTTTTGCCAGCTTAATCAAAGATTCTAATCTGAGTGAGATGGAGCGTAATCAGTTTGTTGATCGAATTATTTCTAATGGAGATCATTTGTTGCAGATTCTCGAGGATGCCTTGAATTTTTCAAAAATTGAAAAAGGCGAAGCGCGCGTCGAAGCTGTTTCTTTCGATTTGATTGCGATGGTCTATGACGTCGCCCAATCATTGAGAGCAGTGGCCAGCAAAAAAAATGTTGATATTCACATCACTTTTAAAAATGCTGTTCCTGAAAAAATTGTTACCGATCCTTTAAAAATACGACAAATTTTGACCAATCTCTTAGGCAATGCGATTCGATTTGCTGAGGGTGATGGCTTTGTTCTTTTGACATTGTCTTTCGAAGGAAAAAGCATTGGGGAGCAAAGACTGAAAATCGAAATCGATGATTCGGGCGCAGGATCGCAAACGGAGCCAACATTTTTAGAGGGTCAAAGATTGGCCGAGCTCGAATCTTCTTTTAATCCTGAGGCTTCAGAAATGCTCCGCCCGGGCTTGGCTCTGTCCCAACGTTTTGCTGAAGTTTTGGGAGGCAAACTGGAATTGCATAAAAGTCAGCTTGGAGACGGAATCTGTTTTTGCCTCTCTCTCCCTCCGGGTGATATCAAGGGTGTGAATTTCACCAACAAAAAGAAGACGCCTACTTTGGCAGATAAAGTTTTGAATCGAATGCGAAAATCCAATCGACTTGAAAATGTGCGAATCCTTTTGGCCGAGGACTCTGAAGACAACGAGACTTTGATTCGAATGTACCTGAGCAAAGAAGGGGCTAAAATCACATACGTGAGAAACGGACTTGAGGCCATCGAAGCCGTGAAAGCGCAAGAGTTCGATGTGATTTTGATGGATATTCAAATGCCTTTGCTCGATGGTCTCGAAGCAACCAGGCAAATACGTCAAAATGGCTTCAAGTCTTCGATCATTGCTTTGACCGGCCAAGCTCTCAGAGATGATGCGGAAAAATCTCTCAAAGCAGGATGCGACAGTCATTTAACGAAGCCCGTGCGAAAAGAATCCCTGATCGAAGAGATCCAAAAACGAATATTTCATTGAAATCGGATCTGCAGATTGTGCTAGAATAAGCGCAAACCACCAGTTTGCTTTTCAAGGATGTCTATGGCCAAAGAGCAGGATCATTCAGATGCCCATAATCACGATCATTCACATTCGCACTCCCACGATCATGGGCCGCTCAATTTCGATCGAGCCTTTGCCATTGGAATCACCTTAAATCTTTGTTTTGTAGCAGCCGAAATTGTCTATGGAATTTTTGCGAACTCTTTGGCTCTTCTAGCAGATGCAGGCCACAATCTCAGTGATGTGCTTGGTCTGGGTGTGGCCTGGGTGGCCAGTGTTTTGGTTCGGCGAAAACCTTCGGAGTCTTTTACTTTCGGACTGCGCGGAACTTCAATTCTAGCTGCGCTTTCCAATGCTGTCTTTTTGCTAATCGCTATTGGCGGTGTTTTGTGGGAGGCTATCAGCCGCTTTCGATCTCCTCCCGAAGTTGCCAGCCATATTGTCATTTGGGTTGCAGCTCTCGGAATTGTCGTGAACGGAATCACAGCCTATCTTTTTGCCTCAGGCCGAAAAGATGATCTGAATATCAAAAGTGCTTACTATCACATGCTAGCCGACGCACTGGTTTCTGTCGGAGTCGTGATCGCCGGATTTTTGATGCTGAAAACAGGATGGAACTGGCTCGATCCTTTGGTCAGTCTCGTTGTCAGTTTGATTATTTTGCGAGGGACTTGGGGCTTGTTGCGAGACTCGATGCGAATGGCTTTGAATGCTGTACCTGCTGGAATCAGTCGCAGTGAAGTTCTGCAATTTCTCAAGAGCAAGCCTGGAGTCGAAAAAGTCCATGACTTGCACATTTGGAATATGAGTACCACGGAAACCGCTCTGACCGCCCATCTGGTGATTCCCAAGGGCCATCCCGGTGACAGCTTTCTCCATCACCTTTGCCAAGAGCTCATCGAAAAATTCAAGGTTCATCATTCAACTTTTCAAATCGAACTGGGAAATGATCCCAAACATCCTTGCGTCTTAGAGCCCGACGAAGTGGTGTGAATCCAAAAGCTTTTGACTGTTTTCAACCCAATCGAGAATTATTTTTTTTCGCTCGCCGTGAGTTCAGATCCAAGATGTGTCCAGCGATAGGCCGTGGGAGGCATGAGGTCCATGCGAATGGTTGCAGCTAACAATTGAAGATCTTCAGTTGCTGTGCGCCGACTGCGAAATGGAAAGCTCGGGGTGAGCTCCAAATGTTCACGCGCCGCCTGCACATGCTCATTCATCACATCGTGAAGCAAAGGCACTTGGTAAAACCACGGCATTTTTCCGCTCGAACTGTGACAAGCCGTGCAGCTTTTTTCGAGAATGGGTCGGATCTGCGCTTCGTAGCCTCGATTGATATGCTGGTACACTTCCGATGGCGACGCCGTCAACGCTGCCAAACCGACAGAGCTCTGTAGAATCAAGCCGAAAAAAAGAAAGCCCAAAAGTCTGATTCTCAAGCAGGCACCTTGGGTTGTTTTTTTTCTGGCGGCTTGGTAGAGCCGCGAAATTTCAATGGATCTTTCGCGATGACAAAAATCCAAAATCCGAAAAATAAAATCAAATGTGGCAAAGAGGCTTGAGTGCGAAATCCGGTGAAGGATTCGACACCTGAAACAAAGCCAGCCAATGACTCAAAGACGGAAATCGAGAGGAGAGGCTGAGAGAGCTTTTCAAGATAGCCAGCCGAGTACATTTTATCCAGACCTGTCGCAAGCAGGGAGCTCGAAGAGAAAAGCAGCCACAAGCCCGAAATGCGAAAGACGTTGCGAACAGAAATGTATTTTGAGCCA
>JAYUCD010000024.1:0-4646 GCA_043740515.1 Bdellovibrio sp.
CCTCGGCTCGAGCGTTAGTAGGAATGGTATCTACAGCCATACTGATATTCAGCACCAAAGCTGGATGAATACTTCTTTCAGCACACCGAAAAGGCGGACCAGATGCGCAGAAGGTGGTCATGGCAGTGCACGCGTTACAGGTGCTGGCGGAATTTGGATTGGTGCACTCACCGTATGCTGGGCCCGCCGAAGGCATTGTGGTTCCGCCAAAAATAACGGGATTTGTGAGATCGCTGCCATCGTAGCCGGAGGCCGTACCCGATGCGACTCCGAAATTTGGAAGGACCGCGGCTTGGCTCAAAGCACCTATCAGAAGCAAACTCAATGTGAGGAAAAGTCTGGCAGTCATGCGGCCATTGCAACATGGCTTCGAGAAGCATGGCAAATTAAATTTTTAGTGGCAAACGCAGGTTTCCGGATGTTTGAGATCAGGACATTTGAGGCTTTTTTCATTCTGAAAAAAATGAATTTCAGAGAGAGTTCCATTTTTTTCTGAGTACTCAATTCTTCCACCCGTCGGAAAAAATGCGACTGCACTTCTCTCCTTGTCGATGACCTGACCCTCTTTGAGCATCTGATCAATGCGATCATCTGGAGGATTAACAGCTAAACTGGCTTCCGTTTCTTGCGGAGTCGCATTGCCGTGAGCGTCGAGCGAAAATGCGTGTAGCTCGCGGCCCACTTGACCATCATCCGTCTCAGTTGTTTCTAATTGAAGTCGGCGAATTTTTCCGTCTGACTGGCGCAAATCCCAGCGCTGTGAGCGCTCTGATTGATGCGTGATCGGACCCAATTCAGATTGAAAATTATCAAAAACACTTTCGATCGTAAAGGAAACGGGATTCTCTGCTCGAGTCGAGAAATGAAAGCAATCGCTGATTTGATTGAGGATGGGCATCAATTCGGCATTGGAGCTTCCGTTGGCGCTGACTTTGTCTCCAAATTGCTCTTCCGAATTTCCTTCAGCTAAGACAGCGGCCTCTTTATTTTTTGGCCGCAAGAAAAATCCAGCGAGAAGCAAAACAAGAACCGCCACGAGAAGACCGATGACTTTATTTTTTTTCGAGAGAGGCTTCATCTTTTTTTACTCTTCAGCCGAATTTCTTCGGCTCTGACTTTTCAGCTTTTATTTCTTCAAAAGCCCGATCTCTTCCAATCTTTGCATGAGGAAATCGTGCGACGAGATATCAGCATACTTTGCTCCCTTTCCTTTGCAAGAAGGAATGCAGGACAAAATCGCTTCTGGATGCGGATGCATAAAAAATGGCATCGAGTAGCGACTTTTTTTAGCAGCTTCAGGACTGTTGACCACTTGATGAGTCGTGGAAGGAATAACGTCGTTACAAATTCGCGCTAACATATCACCCGCGTCGACGATCAACTCGCCTGGATTGCCTTCAACCTCGAGCCAAGACCCATCCCGATCTTTCAGTTGAAGCCCCGCCGCCGTAGCCGCCGGCAATAAGGTGATGAGATTGATATCTTCATGCGGCGCTGCTCGTAATGCACGAGAGTCCGAATTGGCTGCGATTGGCGGATAATGAAGCAGGCGCAAAATAGAATTTCCGTCTTCAACCATGTAATCAAAATAATTCTGTGGAACCTCGAGTGGAAAAGTCAGAGCCTGCAACATCGCCTTACCAGCTTCATTCAAAGACGAATAAAGTTGTGAAAAAACTGTTTTGAAGTCAGGCAGCTCTGTCGGCCAAACATTCTTCGGATAATACTTTGCAAATTTGTGAGTCGGAGCCACCTCGCGGCCAACATGCCAAAACTCTTTGAGGTCCATGACAGATGAGTTTTTAGCGTGCTCGGTTCCGAAGGCCGTGTAGCCTCTCTGTCCACCGTGGACTCCGGCATATTTAATTTTCTCTTCGACTGGCATCGAATAAAATTTTTCCAACATCGAATAAGCTTGGTTGAAAAGTTCTTGTGGGATGTCGTGTTCTTTCAAAACGATAAAGCCGTAATCTTTCAAGCCAGAAAAAAGTTGGTCGATGAACTGAATTTGTTCTGCCTTGGAGCCTTCTGTGTAGCTTTTTAAACTTAAAGTCGGAACCAAACGAGTCGGCTTTGAATTCAGATTTTTAGAAGTGGCGTTTTCAGTCGTGTTTTGCACAAAATCTCCCGGTTGGAAATGGCCTCAAAGGAACTTACAACTTGCTTGTAGAGTGCGCAGAACAAACGATTTTCGAGATTTCCGCAAGGGAATTTTGAAAAATGAGAAAGCGGAAATGCCAGCCATGCAATAAGCACATAATGCCGAGAGAGAGCTGTGAATAATTTAGCCAGGCAAATTAACCAGATAAACCCGTTAATATTTTCAAAATTTCAATGTTTTCGGCATCAGTAAATCGGAAATGAATATCCCCATCAAACAGCCGAACTGCATGATTTTCCCTGTAGGGAGATGCCTCTCCCTCGTAGCCTTTGTAGATGAGAGGCCGTGGATCCAAACTCAAAGTTTCATCAATCAATGCTTTCAATTGAGGTTGTTGGATTCGGGCAGACCACTCTTGCACCTTTTGCAAAAATTCCTCGGTCCAGCGCACAGAAAGCCTGGTTTTCGCTTCGCCCGGCGGAGACCAGCCGCTAAGAGCTATGGGAATGGATTCGACTTCGGGCAGGTAGGGTTTTATATCTAAAATGGGAGTTCCATCCACCAAATCGGCTCCCGATAAATAAATGTGCGCGCCATCAATTTTTTCGATCTTAACCAAAGACAGGCCAATTGGATTGGGGCGATGGGGGCTTCGTGTGGCAAACAAACCAATTTGCTTGCCCTCAAGTCTCGGCGGATGAACCTTGGCGTGATATCTGAGATTTGTGTTTTGATGAAAAAGAAAGATCAACCAAAGATGCGAAAATCCCTCAAGGCCTTGCAAAGAAAGCTCGGGTTGCCATTCTTTCTCTATTTTGAGGCAAGCCCAGGATGAGGGCGAGAGGCCCGGCTGGCGTGGCGTTCCGAATTTGTCTCGGTAACAGGATTGAAGCGTGCCGATGGGTTTCATCGGCACAGACCTACTTCAATTTACTTTTAGCAGCAAACACTCAATGAAAATTTCCAGATCTTTCCATCAGTCCACGATAATCTTTCACGATGATCTCTTTGCCATTCAGCTCAAGAATTCCGTCATTTTTGAATTCGGTGAGGTGACGGCTGAGAGATTCGTTGATGGTGCCCGCTAGCTGAGCCAACTCGTTTCGAGTCAAGCGCAAGCTGATCAAGGTACCATTCGCAGTTGGAACTCCAAATTTATCTGCTAGTAAAACCAATTGATAGGCGATTCGTTCTTGGACCGAAGCCAAATAGTGGAGCTGATTGATCGTCTCTTTGGCCTCAAGATCTTTCACCATTTGTGTGAACATCATTTTTTGCACAGAGTTCGGACCATTCATCACAGACTGAACTGCTTCTTTCGAGTAAACATACAGCTCTGTAGGACGCAGTGTTTTTGCAAACTCGATATGAGCAGTGTCTTTCACGATTGCTTTGTATCCGAAGAGATCGCCTGCTCCGACAACTTTTCGAACGTACTCTGGGGAACTCATGCGCCCTCGAGTGAGTGAACGATTCACAACGACTTTCACTGCGCCTGATCGGACGTAGTAAAGTCCCTTGGGAATCTCCCCTTCTTTGTAAATGATTTCGTTTTCTTTGAGAGACAAAACATCGACCGGGTTATCCCAACGGGTATTGATCAAATTCTGCTGGGAAGCACTCGGTGTGAGATTTGTCACTGTTTCGGAATCTTGATTGAAAATCGACAATGCCATCTTACACCTCCATGGTGGATTGACTAACCTTTGACTAATTTATACTGCTTCAAAACATGATTTCTATCAAATCGATTTTGGCAAATTACATATTGCTGCAGGTGAAGGGAAATTTGCCAATTGTCGTTTATTTACATCTCAGCGGATTTGACTCGAACTGACAGACTGACTAAAGTCCTTGAATTCTCAAACTAAGGAATCCGAATGAAAAGCTCGCGTTTGAAATTTGTCTCGATAATCACGCTCACTTTGCTCCTTCAAAACACGGCCTGGGCTTACAAAGTTGGATTGGTTTTGGACAAGGGTGGGAAGGACGACAAGTCTTTCAATGCAGCTGCATTTGAAGGAGCAAGCAAAGCGCAAAAGGAATTGGGAATTGAGCTCAAGTATGTTGAAGCAACCGACAACAATGCGATCGAAACTTTGCACCGCGGATTTGCAAAAAAAGATGTCGATCTGATTATCGGAGTCGGCTTTGCACAACTAGATGCTGTGAAAAAAATTGCAGCTCAATTTCCCGACAAAAAATTTGCAGTTGTTGACGGCGAAGCAAAATTACCAAATGTGAAAAGCTTGCTTTTCGAAGAGCACGAAGGATCTTTCTTGGTGGGAGCGATCGCTGCAATGAAAGCAAGCTCGGGGAAAATTGGTTTTATTGGCGGCATGGACATTCCATTGATTCGAAGATTTGAGATGGGATACAAAGCCGGCGGCGAAAAAATCAATCCGAAGATCCAAGTGATTTCAAATTCAATCGGAGTCACCGGCGAAGCCTGGAACAATCCTGCAAAGGCAAAAGAATTGGCACTAGCTCAATACAATTCCGGAGTTGACGTGATTTTTGTCGCAGCTGGAGCTTCCGGCGCTGG
>JAYUCD010000025.1:0-12219 GCA_043740515.1 Bdellovibrio sp.
CCGAGCCATTCACCGCTAAATTATTCACCACAAGCATTGAGTGCGCCAAATAAGCGAGACAAAATCCCGGATCAGAATAGGAAATTTCTTCGTGCGCAATCACCGCGGCAATCGCATCCAAGCCGGCGCCGTTGAAAGCTTCCGGTACGGTAATACCCAAAAGACCGAGTTCGCCTAATTTTCGAAACAGTGGCAAGTTGAATTTCTCAGCGCGATCATGGGCATGGGCCTGAGGCTCGACTTCCGCTTGCACAAAAGATTGAATCGTCTCTCGCAACATCTGATGCTCTGGGGTCGGATTGAACAAATCAAATTCTGCCAAGTTCACTTGAACTAAATTTGCAGCCGATTGCACGACACTGGCCGAATCGCTGGCCGAATCATTTTGTGAATTTTTCGATTGTGATGACATGGGTCCTCGCAGATTCTGAGCGCTTTGAATTTCTTTAGTAATGCAGTCTGCCATCCAGTGCTTGCTTTGGCAATGCTGGTTAAGCTCTGCCTATGAAAATTAGCGTCCTTGGAATTGGAACTGAGCTCACTGACGGCCAAATCACAAATAAAAATGGTCAGTGGATCTCTCAGCAGATGAAATCATTGGGAGTCTCCAGCACATCGCATGTGGTCGTGCCTGATGAAAAGCATTTGATGCTGACCGCATTGAAGTTCTGCGCTGAGCACTCGGATCTGATTTTCGTCACCGGAGGCTTGGGACCAACCAGCGATGATTTCACCCGAGAGATTATTGCCCAGTGGTGCAAGCAAAAATTAGTCTGGGATGAGAAATCTTGGAAGCATATCGAAGAGCGCCTGCGCCCGCGTGGTTTGGCCGTCAAAGAAATTCAGAAACAACAATGTTACTTTCCCGAAAACTCTATCGTGCTGAGCAATCGCTTGGGAACAGCCAACGCATTTTTTCTTCGCCACGACGAAAAAGATGTTTATGTTTTACCCGGACCTCCGCGGGAAATCGAGGCTGTCTGGAACGACTGGATCGAGCCAGAAATGAAAAAGAAAATAGCGAATCTCGATCCTTTGGTGACTTGCTCCTGGGATACGATTGGCGTGGGCGAATCAGACGTTGCCGATTTAGTAATCAGTGCTTTGAAAAATCAGCCAGTTGAAATCGGTTACCGAGTTCATCTCCCATTCGTCGAAGTCAAAATTACTTTTCTACAATCTCAATCCACTCAAGCTATTTTGTGGCAAAAATCTCTCGAAGCTGCGATCGGCTCGATCACGGCCCTGAGAAATGGAGAAAATGCGGCTCAGACTCTAAGTCAACATATGCTCGATTTTCGCAAAGTGTGGATCTGCGACTCTCTCCCCGGATCTTTTTTGATGAACCGACTTTTCCCAGCTTCGAAACATCTGCTCAAAAAAAATAAAATTCATTTTCTCAGTGATCGATTTAACGAAAATTTTGCGGAGGCCTATGGATTCGAAAAAAACAAGGATTTGATTTTGGAACTTTGGGAAGACTCGCCTGGATCTGCCCGGGCAAGTCTCCAAATCAAAGGACAAAAACGGATTCAGTTTTTTCAATCGCCCTATCGTTCGCCGTTGATGCGAGAGCGGGAATTTCAATACTTCAGTGAAATGGCTTTGATTTTTTGGAAATTAGAATTGAAAAATCTTTAGCTCACACAACCAGTTGTGAAACCACAATTCGTGCAGCGATAACAACCACCTGAGATTTCCGTGATGCCACCGCACTCAGGGCAAATGGGTCCCGAGTCAGTCACATTCAATGGCTGGCTTGATTTCGAACCGTTGCGATAAATAGCAACAGCTTTTAAGCCCAGCCTCCATGCTTGCAAAAAGATTTCACCAAAGTCCTCGCTCGTGGCATGAGCTGGCAGGTTCACTGTTTTTGAAATCGCTCCGCTCAGAAATGGTTGAATCGCTGCCATCATTTTCAGATGACTTTCTGCTGACAAATACCGAGATCCTAAAGTTCCATTGGCATTTGCACAATCAAAGACCGGAAGATGTCCTGCCTTGAGACCTGACAGGCCCTCAACTCCGCCTGTTTCCGAAATATAATTCTGAATTTTTTCGATCTGCGGCTTCGAGTAACCGAGTTGAATCAGCGCGGGCTCGACAGATTGACAAACGATTTTGACTTTTCCACCGCCCACCATTTTTTTAAACTTGAGCAAAGAAAATTCTGGCTCAATACCTGTTGTATTGCAGTCCATGACCAAACCAATGGTTCCTGTCGGTGCCATCACGGTGACTTGAGCATTTCGAAATCCACTTTTCTCACCAAGCGAAATGAAATCTCTAAAAGTTTTCTGAATTTCCTGTTTTATTTCCGGCGTAAGAAAGCTCCACTGAATTTGCTTCAAAGCTTTCTGATGCCGCTTCATCACCGATAGCATGGCCGATTTATTTTTTTCAAATCCATGAAAAGCCTTCAACTTTTCTGCCAGCTGAGCACTGGTCAATTGAGCTGTCGAGTGCAAGCTCGCTGTCAATGCTCCCGCCCAAGCTCTTGCCTGATCCGAGTCATATGGAACGGCCATTCGCATGAACAAAGCGCCCAGTCCCGCAAAGCCCAAACCCAGAGGTCGAAAGCGATGACTGTTCTCAGCGATCTTCGCAGTTGGATAACTTGCAAAGTCGACTAAGATATCCTGAGCGATCAACAGGATTCGAGCCGTGTGGCGATACGCTTGCCAATCGAATTTTCCTTGCTGGTCGAGAAACTGCAAAAGATTCAGACTGGCAAGATTGCAAGCCGAATCATCGATAAACATGTATTCACTGCACGGATTGCTCGCTCGAATTTCTGAAGTCCGAGGGCAAGTGTGCCATTTTTGAATGGTGTCATGAAACTGAAGGCCTGGATCGGCACAAAACCAGCTGCTTGCCAGAATTTTTTTCCAAATTTCATTTGCCGGAATTTCTTGAATTGTTTTTCCAGTTTGGCGAGAGGTCAGCTTCCACTTTTTATTTTCATGCAGGGCTTGCATAAATCGATCGGTCAGTCGCACTGAATTGTTGGCGTTCTGACCTGAAACAGTGTGGTAAGCTTCGCCTTCAAAGTCCGCATCATAGCCCGCACGAATCAAGGCCTGTGCTTTTTTTTCTTCACTTGCTTTCCACTGAATGAACTCCATGATCTCCGGGTGATCGACATCCAAGCAAACCATCTTGGCGGCTCGCCTGGTGACTCCCCCAGATTTGATCGAGCCAGCGCCTCGGTCCAAGACTTCGAGAAAGGCAATCAGTCCAGAGCTAGTTCCTCCACCCGAAAGAACTTCGTGCTTGCTGCGTAGATTTGAAAAATTAGTTCCGCTGCCAGAACCAAATTTGAAAAGCCTAGCTTCGTTTTGCATCAACTCAAAAATGCTTTCCAGATCATCTTCCACACTTTGAATGAAACAGGCGGAGACTTGAGGATTTTGGTAAACATTCCTGACAACTTCAGCTTTTTTATTTTTTTGATTCCAGACAAAGTGCGAAGATTGGGCATCGATCCCGTAGGCTTGAAACAAGCCGCAATTGAACCATACCGGACTGTTGAAAGAGGCTCTTTGCGATAACAAAATATAAGTCAGTTCGTTTGCAAAAATCTGAGCTTCGCTTTTGTCTTGAAAATACTTTTGAGTTTTACCGGATTCAACGATGGCTTGAACCACACGCCTTACCATTTGCCGAACTGAGTTTTCGCCTTTTTTATTTTTCGCAAGTCCAGCTCTGCGAAAGTATTTGCTCGCTGCGATTTCAATCGCTAATTGAGACCAAGCTTCAGGAGCCTCGACATTTTTTAAATAAAAAATTCTTTTGCCTTGAACATTTTTAATTTCGCAGTCTTTCTTCTTCCAACGAAAAAGCTCTTCGGGATTTTTGCCTTTTTCGACAAAGTGGGATTGAAAAAGTGCCTTTGAAGTTTTAATAGATTTGGTTGTCATGATGGGCGAGCTTTTCCTTTCCGCTTTTTCCAAAGTTAGAATCTTTACTTAAAAAGTCAATCCTTTCAATAATTTATGATGACTTCAAGCTTTGCAAGAAATATGTTATGATCAAGCTTATTGGGGTGGTTTTATGATTCAAATTGCTGAAAGTGCCGTATCTAAACTGAGAACTTTGAAAGGCGAAGAAGGCCGAGACTCTACTTATTTTTTACGCGTCGAAGTGAAAAAGGGTGGCTGTTCAGGCCTCTCCTACAAAATGGACTTTGATAATCAAGCTCGAGCTGGCGATAAGACTTTTGAATCGAACGGCGAAAAAGTGGTCGTGGACTCGCAGAGCTTTCTTTATTTAATTGGCATGACCTTAGAGTATTCCGGTGGTTTGAATGGCAAAGGTTTTGTGTTTAACAATCCCAACGCCTCAAAATCCTGCGGCTGTGGAGCTTCCTTTAATGTCTAAAAGAAATTCGTGAATCAGTCGTGCAATCTCGACTCCGGAAGTCTGGGTGGCGATATGACCAGCGCCTTGAATGATTCGAACATTGTGACAGCGGATCAATCGTTTAAAATCAGGATGGGTTTGCGCTTCAAATAATGGGTCTTTTTCGTCATAGATTAAAAGCGTCGAATGAGACCACTCGGCAAGCTGCAATTTCCAATCTTCCCAATCTTCATTTTTTAAGATGTAAGAAAAATTGTGAATCACCTGACTGACAAAGCGAAGTTTTCGACTGTTCAAATCATCAAATCGATCCCAATGCTCGGCTCTCTCTGAGCGGAAAACCTTGGCGGCTCGACGGATGAAATAACGTCCAATCGGCGTAGCAAGAATGAGATAGATTGATTTCGGAGTCAGTGCCAGTTTGAAAAAACTTTTCAAAATCGAAATTTGAAAAGAATCAACGGGAGCTGGAGGCATCGGATTGATAAAAATTGTTTTCTCAACATTGCCTGGATACCGTAGAGAGTATCCCCAGACCAAAGATGCTCCGTAACTGATCCCGGCAAAATTCAACTTTTGATTTGGAAAGTTCTTATCGACGAAATCGGCAAAATGAGCAATCTGTTGAGAAAAAGTCAGCGGATTTTTTCCCATAAAAAGATGTGAAAGATTGGGAATCACCAGGCGAAAATTTCGTTTCAGATCTTGAACGACTGGATCCCAATGAAGCACGCTGCCGGCATAGCCATGCAGGAGTATCAAAGTGGGCCCTTCGCCAATCTCACGAAAGGCTATTTTCACATCTGAGTTCATGACTGGTTTATCGGAGAGGCTCGCTGTTGCCTGAAGTCTTAACTGCGATCTAGGCTATGGCCCAGTTGTAAGTTGGCTCTCTCGCCGGATACTACATTTCAATTTTAGATCTGTGCCGCAGGCTCAGGCACAGGAAGATATTTTTTGAGACTGTTGATCAGCTCTCGGCGGTCAATGGGTTTGGTTAGATGCCCATTGCAGCCAGTTCGCAGAGCTAGTTCTCGCTCTTCTTTCAGGGCATGTGCTGTGAGTGCGATGATTGGTCGGTCATAACCTGCTTGTCGCAAACGGGAAGTGGCCTCATATCCGTCAAGCAAAGGCATCTGAATGTCCATTAGTACAACACTGTAATCGTTTGCCAGTGCCTTTTCCATTCCTTCTTTGCCGTTGCAAGCAAGGTCTATTTCAGCTCCTGATTTTCGCAGGAAATGACTGATCAAGATCTGATTGTCTTCAGCATCTTCGACCAAAAGAATTTTCGCTCCGGCTAGCTCAGTCGACGAATTTTTAATTGGAATCACATGTCCCCCTGGACTGAAAGCAGTCAACTCCTTGACCCAGCTTGATGCCCCCAATGGCTCAGCTTCCACTTCGATTGAAAAAATACTGCCTAAACACAATTCACTGTACTCGAGATAAACATCCCCACCTAAAGCTCGAGCCAGTTGCCTAGCCAAAGCCAAACCTAAACCGGTTCCACCGTAAAGCCGAGTCGTTGAACAATCAGCTTGCACGAAGGGAGTGAAAAGTTTTTCCGCCATCTCGTTGTTTAAACCGATTCCGGTATCTTGAATGCGAAATCCCAAATAAGACTGCCCACTGCTTTTCATCGAATAAGAAGCCGTGACTGTCACCTGGCCTTGATGAGTAAACTTAATGGCATTGCCAATTACATTCATCAAAATTTGTCTGAGGCGAGTTGCATCGGTGAGAACTCGGTCAGGAATTTTATCGCGTAATTTAAATTGCAGCTTCACGCCTTTGTTGGCAGCACTAACATGCAATAAAGATCGCAATCCAGATAAAAGATCGACCATATCCGTGTCTACTTTTTCCATTTCTAAGTGTCCCGCCTCTACCTTTGAAATATCCAATATTTCATCAATGATTTTTAATAACTGGTGACTGTTTCTTCGCACGATTGAAAGGTTGCTCATACGATCTGCATCGTCCATCTGTGGATCTAAGGTGAGCTCTGTAAATCCAATGATTGCACTGAGCGGAGTGCGAATCTCATGACTCATGTTGGCCAGAAATTGCGTCTTCGCTTGATTTGCAGCATCTGAATTTTTTTGTGCTTCTAAAAGGCGCTTCTCAACCAATTTCCGATCGTGAATATCCGTACAGGTTCCAAGCCATGCAATGATTTGGTTCTCAAAATTGGTTTCAGCCACGGCTCGAATGAGATGCCAACGGAAAACTCCGTCGTAGCGCTGGACTCGGCATTCGACTTCAAAATCCAAGCCGGTTTGAATCGAATGCATCCAAATTCCCAGTAGATTTTTTAAGTCATAGGCATTGAAAGCTTTTTGCCAACCCATTCCTAAACTGTCTTCTAAACTCAGACCTGTGTACGTGCACCACAGCTCATTGTAGTACTCAAGTGACCCATCAGGAGCGGCTCGCCAAACCATATGAGGAATCGCATTTGCTAGGTTTCGATAACGACGCAAGTTTTCGATTTCAACTGACTGAAGATTGGCTCGATGCTGAAGCCTTTCTTTGCCTCGTAGTTCAGCGGCTTGCAAACGAACCATTCTTTTTTGTAAATGCAGATCCGCAAAAACTGCAACTTTCGAAGTTAAAATGAACGGATCAAATGGCTTAAAGATATAATCGACTGCACCCGCCTCATAGCCTCGATAAACATAGCGATCGTCTTTGTTGATAGCCGTTACGAAAATGATTGGAATCTGCGAGTTCTCGATGTTTTTTCGAATCAATTCTGCCGTCTGAAATCCATCCAGCTCCGGCATTTGCACGTCCATCAAAATTACGGAAAAATCATATTTGGAGACCAGATTGAGCGCCTCAAGACCTGATTGAGCTTTGACCAAACGATAGTTTTCATGCTCTGAAAGCAGAGCTTCCAATGCCAACAAACCATCTGGGCGATCATCGACCATCAGAATGTCAATGCTGTTGTCCATGGTCCTCAACTACTGGCTGATCCATCAGCCATCCATAAATTGTTGCAAGCAAAGTCTGCTCATCCACAGGCTTCGTCACATAATCGGAAGCTCCAGCAGCCAAGCACTTTTCCCGGTCGCCCTTCATTGCCTTTGCAGTCAATGAAACGATTGGAAGATTTTTGTACTTTGGATTCTCGCGAATCTTTTTTGTGGCTTCCAATCCGTCCATCTCTGGCATCATGGTGTCCATCAAAATCATTTCAACGCCGTCGTTGGCCTCAAGAATCTCAATGGCATGTCGTCCGTTTTCAGCGTGCAGAACATCCATTCCATGCGATCTCAAAACACTGCCAAGTGCAAAAATATTTCGCACATCATCGTCAACGATGAGAAGCTTGCGGCCGACAAAATTAACCGATTCTGGAAGTTTTGGTCGCTCCGACGTGATTTCGCGTTGAGTGATCGACACACTGGCATCAGGGCCTGAGTACTCTTGCGGCAAGCACAAGCGGAAGATACTGCCTTTGCCTGGCTCACTTTCCACTTCGATGATTCCCCCTAACAGGCGAGCAATTTCACGACTGATGGTCAGACCCAATCCGGTTCCGCCGTATTTTCGGCTGGTTGTTCCGTCGGCTTGTTGGAAGGCCTCAAAGATTAATTTTTGCTTCTCTGAGGGAATCCCAATTCCAGTATCGGTCACAGAGAAAATAATCATATCAGCTTTGCGACCGACAGTTCCGATCGAGATGTCCATTCGAACCAATCCAGAATCAGTGAATTTGAAAGCGTTCGATAAAAGGTTTTTCAGAATCTGCTGCATTCGACTTTCATCGGTAAACATATTCTTTGGAACCCGGGGACTGATCTCAATCATGAAATCCAAATTCTTGTGATCTGCGACCGGTCGGAAAGACTGCTCGAGATATCCGATCACGTCTTTCACTTCAACTTGCTTCGGATTGACCGGCATTTTGCCAGCTTCCACCTTCGAGAGATCCAAGATTTCATTGATCAGAGCCAGCAAATCATTTCCTGCCGAGTGGACTGTCTTCGCGTATTTGACCTGCTCAGGCGACAAATTACTGCTTTTGTTGTCCGCTAAAGTTTTTGACAGAATCAACAAGCTGTTCAGCGGAGTTCGAAGCTCATGCGACATGTTCGCCAAGAATTCCGATTTGTACTTGGAAATAAGAGAAAGCTGTTCGGCTTTTTCTTCCAGTGATCTCGAAGCAAGCTCGACCTCTTGATTTTTGACTTCCAGAAGTTTGGCTTTGTCTTCCAGTTCCTTTGCTTGCGCTTCCAGTTCTGCATTGGACCGTTTGAGCTCTTGCAAAAGTTCTTCCGTTCTCATACTCGAAGAAATCATATTCAAGATAACTCCAACCGAGTCCATCAGCTGATCCAAGAAAATTATATAGTTCTGCGAAAATGGTCTTAAAGAGGCAAGCTCGATGATGGCTTTCAATTCTCCCTCAAACAAAATCGGCAAAACAATAATATTTTTCGGGGTGAGCTCAACCAATGATGACGAAATCTTGACGTAGTTATCGTCCGGTTGAGTGATCAAGATGCGCTTCTTCTCGTAGGCACATTGCCCAACCAGGCCCTCCTTCAGTTTGTATTTATTAGAAACCTGACGTCGCTCAGTAAAGGCATAGCTTGCGATCAGATTCATAATTGGCTCGGGCCCATCATTCTCAGTCATAAAGAAAGTACCCTGGCGAGCATCCACCAGCGGAGTCAGTTCCGACATGATCAATTGAGCAACGGCTGAAATACTTCGCTGACCTTGCATCATGCCTGAGAATTTCGCGAGGTTGGTTTTCAACCAGTCCTGTTCATTATTTTTCTCAGTCGTATCTTTTAAGTTTCCGATCATCTGATTGATGTTCTCAGAAAGTGCGGCAACCTCACCTTGCGCCTCAACCGTGATCGATCGAGTCAGGTCACCTTTCGTTACCGCTGTCGAAACTTCGGCAATCGCTCGCACCTGAGAGGTCAAGTTTCCTGCTAGCTGATTCACATTGTCTGTCAAATCTTTCCAAGTTCCGAAAGCTCCCGGAACCTTCGCTTGTCCACCGAGCTTTCCTTCAATTCCCACTTCTCGAGCAACTGTAGTCACCTGATCAGCAAAGGTTCGAAGAGTATCGGTCATCGAATTGATGGTTTCAGCCAGGGCCGCAACCTCTCCTTTGGCTTCGATCACGAATTTTTGAGTCAGATCCCCGTTCGCAACTGCTGTCACGACCTTCACGATTCCTCGAACTTGTTTTGTCAAATTCGACGCCATGATATTCACGTTGTCAGTCAAATCTTTCCATGTTCCCGCTGCACCCGGAACTTTTGCTTGTCCGCCGAGCTTTCCTTCGATTCCCACTTCTCGAGCAACCGAAGTCACCTGATCAGCAAAGGTTCGAAGAGTATCGGTCATCGAGTTGATGGTTTCAGCCAGAGCTGCAACCTCTCCCTTGGCTTCGATCACGAATTTCTGAGTCAAATCCCCATTCGCAACTGCTGTCACGACCTTCACGATACCTCGAACTTGTTTTGTCAAATTCGACGCCATAAAATTTACATTGTCAGTGAGATCTTTCCAAACTCCGGAGACACCGCGAACTTCTGCTTGTCCACCCAGTTTTCCCTCCGTACCCACTTCTTTCGCAACCCGAGTTACTTCGGCCGCAAATGAGTTCAGCTGATCCACCATCGTATTGATTGTATTTTTTAATTCAAGAATCTCACCGCGAGCATCCACCGTGATTTTCTGTGACAAGTCTCCGGTTGCAACCGCTGTGGTTACCTTCGCAATGTTTCGAACTTGCGAAGTCAAATTTCCCGCAAGTTGATTCACGTTATCTGTCAGATCTTTCCAAACTCCGGAAACACCTTTCACATCTGCTTGTCCACCGAGACGACCTTCGGTTCCCACTTCTTTCGCCATCCGAGTTACCTCGGCCGCAAATGAATTCAGCTGATCCACCATCGTGTTGATTGTATTTTTGAGCTCAAGGATTTCACCCTTCGCATCCACCGTGATCTTTTGTGACAAGTCACCTTTTGCAACCGCCGTCGTCACTTTTGCGATATTTCGAACTTGGTCCGTCAAATTTCCTGCAAGACCATTCACGTTGTCCGTCAGATCTTTCCAAACTCCGGAAACACCTTTGACATCTGCTTGTCCACCGAGCCGCCCCTCGGTTCCCACTTCTTTCGCCATCCGAGTTACTTCGGCGGTAAACGAATTCAGCTGATCCACCATTGTATTGATCGTATTTTTCAGCTCAAAAATTTCTCCACGCGCATCCACGGTGATCTTTTGTGACAAGTCTCCGTTCGCAACCGCTGTCGTAACCTTCGCAATGTTTCGAACCTGCGCAGTTAAGTTTCCCGCGAGACCGTTTACGTTGTCGGTGAGATCTTTCCAAACTCCAGAAACACCTTTCACTTCCGCCTGTCCGCCAAGTTTTCCTTCGGTTCCCACTTCTTTCGCAACCCGAGTCACCTCGGCCGCAAATGAATTCAGCTGATCCACCATGACGTTGATCGTATTTTTCAGCTCGAAGATTTCACCCTTCGCATCAACTGTGATTTTTTGTGACAAGTCACCTTTTGCGACCGCCGTCGTTACCTTTGCGATATTTCGAACCTGATCTGTCAAATTGTTCGCAAGTACGTTCACATTGTCCGTCAAATCTTTCCAAGTTCCAGACACACCTTTGACGTCGGCCTGTCCGCCAAGTTTTCCTTCGGTTCCCACTTCTTTCGCAACCCGTGTTACCTCGGCTGCGAAGGATCGCAGCTGATCCACCATGACGTTGATGGTGTCTTTCAATTCAAGGATCTCACCGCGAGCATCCACCGTGATTTTTTGTGACAAGTCACCATTCGCAACCGCTGTCGTCACCTTCGCAATATTTCGAACCTGCGCTGTCAGATTGTTGGCAAGACCATTCACGTTGTCGGTCAGATCTTTCCAAGTTCCAGACACACCTTTGACGTCAGCCTGTCCGCCCAATCGACCTTCGGTTCCCACTTCTTTCGCAACCCGTGTTACCTCGGCTGCGAAAGATCGCAGCTGATCCACCATCGTGTTGATTGTATTTTTTAGTTCTAAGATCTCACCGCGAGCATCCACTGTAATTTTTTGTGACAAGTCACCATTCGCAACCGCTGTCGTCACCTTCGCGATATTTCGAACCTGCGCTGTCAGATTGTTGGCAAGACCATTCACGTTGTCGGTCAGATCTTTCCAAGTTCCAGACACACCTTTGACGTTTGCTTGTCCGCCTAGCTTTCCTTCCGTTCCCACGTCCTTTGCAACTCGGGTCACCTCGGCGGCAAATGAAGAGAGCTGATCCACCATCGTATTGATTGTATTTTTTAACTCAAGGATCTCACCTTTTACATCCACCGTAATCTTTCTTGATAAGTCACCTTTTGCCACGGCTGTTGTTACCTCTGCAATGTTCCGCACCTGGCCCGTTAAGTTTCCGGCCATACCGTTTACAGAATCTGTAAGATCTTTCCATGTTCCGGCAATACCTTTTACCTGTGCCTGTCCACCCAACTTTCCTTCCGTACCTACTTCAATAGCCACACGGGTTACCTCGGATGAGAACGAGTTAAGCTGGTCCACCATTGTATTGATTGTATTCTTCAGCTCAAGGATTTCGCCTTTTACATCCACGGTAATTTTTCTTGATAAGTCACCCTTTGCCACCGCTGTTGTTACCTCGGCAATATTTCTTACCTGAGCAGTAAGGTTACTTCCCATCTGATTTACCGAGTCAGTAAGATCTTTCCATACACCGGCCACACCTTTTACTTTTGCCTGACCACCCAGTTTACCTTCCGAACCCACTTCCCTTGCCACACGCGTTACCTCTGCGGAGAAAGAGTTTAACTGATC
>JAYUCD010000026.1:0-2531 GCA_043740515.1 Bdellovibrio sp.
GCTCGCAAAAAATAATATTCCTGTGACTTTGCTTGAGATTTCAAACCAAATGGGCACCTGGAAGCCTGAAGATGCACAAGGTCCCTTCGGTGTGTTTTCACCGCTTGTCGAGCAAGTGAAAGAAATATTAGGCGAGGCGCATTTGCTCTCCCTTCCCCAAGGTTTGACGCTTTGGACTCGGTCAGGATCCTTGGAATTTCGCGGCCCCAACATCAAACATTGCTTACAACAATTGCAGACTCCACAAAAGGTCATCCGCTATCTTGACGCCACAGAAGTTCTCAAAGCTTCGGATCTCAATTCGGCTGATCTTAAATTTTTAGAATCTCTTTCCTTTCAAAAGAATTGGTTGATGCACTTTGCACATGCGCTTTCCTCCAATGTTGCCACTCTGTCGACTGAAGCTTTTCGCGAGGCTTCGAAACGAAATTTATTTTCTGAGTTTTCTTGTGTTCAGGCTAATTTGAAATCTTATGAGCAAAGTCTGAAATGGTGTGAGTCTTTTGGCGTTCAAGTTTTGAGAAATGTCGAATTGAAGGACATTTCCTTTATTGAAAAAGCTCAGATTGCCGGGCTTGAAATTCGCACCTCAAAGCCAGGAATGTTCAAGGCCAATCAATTTGTCATCTGTCTGACTTCGGAAGAGGCTGGGCGGATCAGTAGCACCGCTCAGAGCTCCCTATTTTCCAACTTAGCGCTTGAGCCTGACTGGGTGTGGTCGCGTTTTGAGGTTTCCATTTTTGGAACAGCTCCATTATCTCATTTGACTCGCGCACAGTTGCCGGCTCATTTTATTGTTCTGGGAGATCTGGATCTTCCATGGAGTCATGAGAACTTCATGATTTGGCAGAAGCGACGAGACTTCAGCAATGTCTCTGATAGCTTTGATGTGTGGATGAAGATTCCGAACTCGCAAAGATTTCAGCGTCAGTATTTACAGGACCGAGGGCAGGCGCTTTGCGAATTGATGCAACAGAGATTGCCGGAAAATGAATTTCAGATTCAGGCGCTTCCTCTGGAAGCAACAATGACATTTCAAGACTTGGGGCCGACAAGGCAGCCGGTTTATTCGCGGGCTCTGAAGGCGACTCGTTCTCGCTTTGAGCATGCCAATCACTTTTTCAATAGTCCCGAGTATTGGTCCAATCTTTCTTTGGAAGCTCAATTTGAACAGGAGCAAAAAATTCGCGATCGAATTTTCCAGATTTGGCAGCACAAGGAAGAATTGCGCATCAAGCGAGAACAAAAAGAACGGGTAAAAAATCAAGGAGCTGATCTGTGATCGAAAGATACACTCGTCCAGAAATGGGACTGGTTTGGGATGTGGAACATAAGTTTTCAAAAATGCTAGAGGTCGAAACCGCCGTCGCTAAAGTTCAAGCTTCGATGAGAATCATTCCAAGAGCAGCGGCGCTTGCGATTGCGAGCAAAGGTCGTTTTTCAGTCAAGCGAATTTTAGAAATTGAAAAGCAAACCAAACACGATGTGATCGCCTTTGTTTCGAATGTTGCCGAAAATGTGGGTCAGCACGGGCGCTATGTGCATTTTGGTTTGACCAGTTCGGATGTGCTCGACACGGCTTTCAGTTTGCAAGTTCGAGATGCAGGCCGCGTACTGAGTAAGAGTTTGGATTTTCTAGAAAAATCTCTGAAGAATTTAATTCGCAAACAAAGCGATACGATGTGCGCAGGGCGAACTCATGGAATGTATGCAGAGCCCACGACTTTCGGTCTGAAAATGGCTGGATTTCTCGCGGAATTGCAAAGAAATCGTCAGAGGCTAGCAAGAGCGCTCGAGCAAATGGAAATTGCCAAGCTAAGCGGAGCGGTTGGCACCTACTCCAGTCAATCGCCACAGGTCGAAGCGAAAGTAGCCAAGCTGCTAAAATTGAAACGAGAAACGGTCGCCACGCAAGTTATTCCTCGCGATCGTCATGCGGAAACTCTGCTGGCGCTCGCAATGTTGGGTGCAGGTCTGGAGCGATTGGCGATCGAGCTTCGACACCTTCAGCGCAGTGAAGTTGCAGAAGTGACCGAAGGCTTCACTCGCGGACAAAAAGGTTCCTCGGCTATGCCTCACAAAAAAAATCCGATTTCCGCCGAGAATATTACGGGAGCTTCCCGCTTGCTTCGCTCTTACGCCATGGCTTCGCTGGAAAACATCGCGCTTTGGCATGAAAGGGACATCAGTCACTCGTCGGTTGAGCGAGTGATTTTTCCGGATTCTTTTATTTTGGCGGATTATGCCGTTTATCGAATGGCGGTTTTGATTGAAGGGCTTGATGTGCATAAAAAGAAAATGAGTGAGAATATGGATCTCTCTCAAGGTCAGCTTTTCAGCTCACAGGTTTTGCTCGCTTTGGTTGAAAAAGGTTTGGAAAGAGAGCTTGCCTATGCACATGTTCAAAGACTCTGCCACGCGCTCGGGAAAGGCGATCATTTGAAGGATCAAATTTTGAAAGATCCTGAATTGAAGCGCTTACTCAAGCCCCGCGAGGTTTTAGAAATTTTTAAGTTTAGCAAAAATAAAAA
>JAYUCD010000027.1:0-2957 GCA_043740515.1 Bdellovibrio sp.
GGTTCCCCCGCGCGAGCGGGGATAGGCCCGGCGGATTGGACAATTTGTGGCGTCAAGGTCAGGTTCCCCCGCGCGAGCGGGGATAGGCCCTCGGGGGTGTAAGTTAACAGATTATCTGGGATTGAAAATGTGGGGCAGAACGACGATGTACATTTCAGAACATGATGTCTTACTGCTGAATCCCGATTTAAAATTCGCAAGTCAGGTTTGAAAATATCGCAGGCGAAGATTCCTCCGGGTTGCAAATGGTTTTTTACTGTCTTAAAGAATTCTGTGACTTGATCGCTCCTGTGCAAGTGCTGCAGAGAGTTGCAGCCCATAAATATAAGCGGAAATTTTTGCATCAACGAAAAGTTACGACAGTCAGAACCAGGCAAGCCATGGCTAATTTTTTCAATGTCATTACTCCGATTTGCTCTTTTGATCATGAAAGCAAAGCCGGCACTTGTCTAATGGGCGAAAGTCTAAATTATATAAGTTTAGTAAACTTTAACAGGCATAGTCCTTCTGCCGGAGGCTGAAGGCGGTTTTGAGCTGTGCCGAGTGCGCGTACTCTGAATTATTTCAGACCATTAACGATTGTCATTTCGCAAGTATTTACAGCTTCGCATTCGAGCGAGAGCAGCGGCATGGTTTTCGTTTGTACTTGGCCATCGATCGAGATTTGCAGGCGGAGTTTCTGGCTTGTCCTATAATAATTTGCTGGTTGATTAGAACCGACCAGCGCATTTAGTTTGGAGACATCGCTCGGATCTTGAAAACTAATCTTCTGAACCTGATTATTCATTTCATTTGAAAACTGAGTCGCACCGGACTGGGACTTGGCTTCATCCGTCTGAATAAGGCAATCCGCAGCTGATCCGGTCCCTGCACTGTTTGATAAAGCTTTGAAGCAATTGATTTGAAATGCGTGGTCAGAAGATTTGAAAGTCATCAATTCAAACTTATTTCCAGATGCATCTTTAATTTCAGTCAAATCTATTTTTCTCATGGCCTCGGACCACACTATGGAATCTTTGAGATTGAAATTGATTGATCGAGCAGTTGTCTGCGCAAAAGCCAAAGTCGATTGGCCGATCAGGAATAGGCTGAAAATGAGTCTGAGGGAGAGCATCAAAAACCTCTTTGAAATTGTTTCGCTGCAAAGCTAACACAAAAACTTGTTTTGCTCATAAAATTGAGCCGCTTTTGTAAACAATTCGATAATGGCTAAAAGTTTGACATCCGAAGGGCCCTTTTTTTGGTGAGTGGGCGATTTGGGAAAAGCACGAGGATCGAGTATTTAACCTCAGAGCTTGGTTGCAGTTTTGGCAGTGCTCGGAAAAGAATTAATGCAGCATGATTGATGCAAGATGTGGCGGATATAAAGCATCGCTTTTCAAGATGCTTTTCCAGTTCGACTTTTTGATTTTTCAGAACAGAGATCGACCAGCTTGTGAGCGACATCGGTGAGTGGAAGAATGAATTCGGCGCCGCCGGATTCGATCGCCTCTTTGGGCATTCCGTAGACGACCGAAGAATTTTGGTCTTGAGCGATTGTCCGCGCACCTTGATCTCTCAGCGCTTTCATTTGTCGGGCGCCATCGTCTCCCATACCGGTTAGCACAACTGCAATCACGTTTTTCGCTTTTGCACGGTGAACTGACTGAAAGAGAAAATCGACCGAAGGACGGTGCCGATTGACTGGATCTTCTTCGGTAATCCTGACAAACAGACGTCCCTGCTCAGTGCGGACTCCCATTTGTTTTCCGCCTGGTGCAATCAAAACGCGATTGGATTTAATTTCGTCGCCGTCTGAGGCTTCTTTGACTTCGAAGGACATCAAATGGTTGAGGCGCTGAGCAAAGGCTGTGGAAAAGACAGCTGGGATGTGTTGAACAATCAGAATGGGCGGAATTTTTGCTGGCAATCCCTCAAGCACAATTTTCAGAGCTTCCGTGCCGCCAGTTGAAGCGCCCATTAAAATCAAATTGTTATCGAGCATGCCTGACTGAACTCCGCTGAATTTTTTAGATACTAACACAGGCAGTTTCAAATTGGCAGTTGAGGCGACCTTGATACGCTCGCAAATCAATTTGGAAACCTCATTCAGACTCGTCATCTGCGTTTTCTGAATAAAGTCAACGGCTCCCGATTCGAGAGCCCGCAGGGCCAAGGCTTCTTGTTCTTTTCGCACGGAACTGATTACCAACATTGGAACATGAAACTGAGAGTGAAGTCTTTTGAGAATTTCCACGTCTTCCAAAGTCAGCGCAGTGACATGCAGAGCAATAACGTCTGGTCGCTCACGCTGCATGAAGCGTCCAAGATCAATCAGCTTCTCAACTGGTGGCATCACATAAAACTGTGGGTCAGCGGATAGAATTTGACTCAGTCCATGACTGTTGACGCTTGCGTCTTCCACCGCCAAAACTTTCAATTTTTTGAAAGAGCTAGGAATGAGGGAACTTTGCTTCGGATTGCCCTCAGGTGAAAAAGGCTGAGTTTTCTTTTGATTGATGACCATTTTCAATTTCGACCGAATTTCATTTCCGGCTTGAGCTAAATTGCTCAAAGAAGGTTTCTCCACATAATCGGCCGCACCTAACTGGATGGCCTGTTGAGCAATCGTCGTGTCATCTCGATTGATCGACGATAAAACCATCACAGGAGTTTGATGGCCGGTGTATTCCTTCAAAAATCCAACGCCGTCCAATTGAGGCATATGTAAATCCAAAGTGATCACATCAAATCGTTGAGTTTTTAAAATATTCAAAGCCTCTCGACCATTCTTCGCAGTGGCCTTGATGCGAAAGCCATTATCTGGCTGTAAAATTTTAGCAAGCAAAACGTGAATGGAATCCGAATCATCCACACACAGGACATCAATAATTCTTGTGGTTGCATTCAGAGCAGGCGTCACAAATTTTGGAGCCACTCCACGCAGAGCTTCATGGCGATAAACCGACGGTCCGATG
>JAYUCD010000028.1:0-7370 GCA_043740515.1 Bdellovibrio sp.
CTGGATCGCCTCCGTGGACAAAAAGTCACCCTCGACGTAGGAATATTTGGTGTCGCAATAGGTACAGCGCAAATTGCAACCCGTCGTGCGAACAAAAACTGTCGGCTGACCCGCATAGGTCGTTTCGCCTTGAATGGAATGGAAAATTTCATTGATCTTGAGCATTCGTTTAATACACGCCTTTGGCCTTGGAGCTTGGGTTTGCTGCCTAGAAAGACCAAAGTCAAGACCCTGACTTCAGGCCTATTCAGACATTGTAAGATTTCGTAACCTAGGGAGATGGATCGACTTATCAAAAAATTTCGGCAAGATATTTTGGGCATTTTTCTGTTTGGGGCCGCATTCTTTATGACCCTATCTCTGGCAGGCTACAATCCAACCGACCCCTCCTTCAACTCGATTGGGCTCAAGCTGAAGGTGACGAATTATTGTGGCTATGTAGGAAGCTTTTTAGCCGATGGGCTTTTTCAGCTTTTTGGTATTTCGGCGTGGCTGATTGCCATTGGCCTTCTGCGCATGGCGATTTTGACTTTTAGAGGCGATAAGGTCTCCTTCAAAGATTTGAAACTTGTTTGGGCTTCTTTGCTAATCCTTACCTTGAGTAGCTTGATTTCTGTTTATTTCCCAAATGGAAAAATTTACCAACAGCAAATTTATTTGGGAGGAATCATTGGCCTCGGACTCTCTCAAGCCATGATTCGAGCTTTCAACGAAGCAGGAGTTCAAGTCATCTTGTGGAGTGCGACCGCTGTATTGGTTGTATTTTATTCTGAAAAAACAGTTCACGAGCTTATGGCCTGGCCGGTTCGATTGCTTCAGTGGACAGGGCAGTTGCGAGTCAAATGGGCCAAAGATCTTTTCCTCAGGCGGCAGGCCTTGAAAAAAGAGAAAAAAGAAAAGGCAAAACTTGAGAAAATCAAACTATCTGCAAGTGGTGATAAAGAGAACGCTAAAGAGAACGCAGACAAATTTGTTCCTTTGAGGCCGATGCTGAAAGTTTCTCAGGCCGCAGATGTTGAATTTGATGAAGAGCAAAAGCACTCAGCTTCTGAAGAGTCCACACCACTGTTGCGCCCAATCCAAATGGAAATGAAAGAAGAGTCAGACGAAGCGGCTCGAACCGAACGCCGACGAATTGTCATGAAAGCGAAAGTTACTCGCCGAGTGGAAAATTGGGAGCTACCGAAAATTTCACTGCTTGAGGATCCGCCAGCGACTCGATTTAAAATCGACGAAAAAGAAATTCGTCGCAAAGCCGAAACTTTGGCTGACAAGCTTTTACAATTTGCAGTCACCGGCGAAGTGGTTGCAGCGAAGCCAGGTCCCGCGGTGACGATGTTCGAATTCAAGCCCTCAGCCAACGTGCGAGTCAGTAAAATCACCGAGCTGGAAGATGACCTTTCCCTCGCGTTGTCGAGCGAGTCCCTGCGGATCATTGCGCCGATTCCAGGGCGTGATGTGGTAGGAATTGAAACTTCAAACGCTCAACGAGAAACTGTTTACCACAAAGACCTCCTGGCCGATGATCAGTTTTGGAAAGAAGATATGAAGTTACCGATTGCGCTTGGAAAGCAAGCCAATGGTGATCCGAAAATTGTGGACTTGCGAAAAATGCCTCACTTGATGGTCGCCGGTACCACGGGCTCTGGAAAATCTGTGTTCATTGTTTCGGCGATTATCGGATTGTTGTTCAAGCATTCTCCGAAAACTCTTCGTCTCATTATGATCGATCCTAAACAAGTGGATTTGGCGGCCTTCGAGAAAATTCCGCATCTCTTGATGCCACCAGTGACGGAAACTCGGCAAGCAGTCAATGCTCTGAAATGGGCTGTCCGAGAAATGGAAAAACGATACAAGTCGATGAACAAGTTCGGAGCTCGGGGTCTTGAGGCCTACAATGAAGCTGTGGCAAACCTCAACAAAGAGCAAATTGCTGAACATGAAAAAATCAATTTAGAGCTGGAAACTGTCCACCGAAAAAAGAGCGAGCAATACTATTTTTCACAGCTGCCCTACATCGTCATCATCGTTGAAGAGTTTGGTGATTTGATGGCAGTTGATAAAGCGAATGTTGAAACCGCAGTCGTTCGCCTTGCACAGATGGCTCGAGCTTGCGGAATTCATTTGATGTTAGCTATGCAGTCTCCAAGAAAAGAAGTGGTCACGGGCCTTATTAAAACTAATATTCCAGGACGAATTAGTTTTAAGGTGAATGCGTCGATGGACTCACGAATTATTTTAGATGAAACGGGAGCAGAGAGATTGTTGGCTCAAGGAGATATGCTTTACAAATCTCCGGGCGGTTCAGGATTGATTCGGCACCATGGTCCATTTTTAAAAGATTCAGAGATCAATGGTGTTGCCAAGTTTTGGGCGAATCAAGCTGAGCCAGAATACGATTTGACGGCTATGAAAGCCATGGAAGCTGGAGGCGGTAGCCCGGCAGATCTCTCGGGGAATGCGGGCGGCGATTTTGGCGAGGAGCAGTATGATGATAAATATGATGAAATTTTATCTTGGGCTTCCGCGCAAAAAGAGATCAGCGCCTCTCTGATTCAGCGTCGCTTTCAGCTGGGATATCCGCGAGCAGCAAGGATTGTAGAAACATTTGAACGCGAGGGAGTGGTTGGTCCAGCCAATGGCAGCAAACCGCGTCAAGTGTTGGTGAACAATCTTGGCCAGCTGATGGAATAAATTTTGTTTTGACTCTCCTTTGTCTAGTGCAATGATTCCATTCACTGCCCAATAACTAAGGAGGGACACATGTTCAAATCAATGCTTTTAGCTCTCGGATTTATGGTTTCTGTTAGCGCCAACGCGAGCACAAATTTGTCGACTTTGGCTCACGACATCAACACTCAGATTTTGTCTGATGTGCAGATGCAAGGGGTCTTCAATTGGAAAGTTGGCGACACCACAACGTACAACCTCGATATGACAATTCTTCAGGGAACCATGACGATGGCGGTGAAAGACGTCCAACCCGACTCGGTTACTTTTACTCAGGTGATGGACATGGGACCTGCTGGAAAACAGGCTTGTGAAATGACGATCAACCCAAACACGGGCGCAACTAAAAAGTTTACTTGCAACGGCCAAGATCAAAACACAGACGGTGCTGGTCAAGTTGAAGTGGTTGAGCAAAAAGAAGATTCTGTGACAGTCCCTGCGGGAACTTTCACTTGCTTGTACATCAAAGCAAAACAGAAAAAAGATGGTGGAATCATTGAGCAATGGGTGAACCCTAAGCTGATCCCAGTTTTGGGAATGGCGAAGACAATCGCTCCTTCGCAATTTGGTTCAGTGACAATTGTTCTGGCTTCTTATAAAAGAATGTAATGTGTGATTCGAGTTTGTCCAAATTTGGCTACAAATTCTCAAAAAGAGCTGCAATCCTTGCGGCTCTTTTTTTTATGACGTGGGCTCACTCACAACTGGCAAGCGCAGGCACAAAGGTAAGGTCAAGTCCGGCCCGCGAAACTTACCGAGATTTGATTGAAAAGGCTTACAACCTCAGTCTTCAGAAAGATCGCACTCAAGCACTAGGTATTCTGGTTGGCGCAATTAAAAAAGAAAACAAAAAATCTCCGGCGCAGCGGGAACTCATGACGGCTTTGGAGCAAGTTTCCAAAGTTTTTTACAGCGACAAAGCGCAACAGCTCTACGAGCTGGCACTTTCCATGAAGAGTTCTGATCCGACAACGGCGACGGCAAAGTTGCAAGAGGCGCTTCGCTTGGAGCCGGATAACCTTTCGATTGAAATAGCATTGGCGAGGCAAGCGTTGGCGTCCAATGACTGCGACGGAGCTTTGGCCCGAAGCCTCAAGCAAAAGGACCTCTTGGTCGCCATCGAAGAGCTTCGGTTGGTTGCAGCTCAAAGTCAGGTTTGCCTTGGTAAATACGATGACTACCTGGTTAGCAGGTCCGCTCAAGATGTGAAAAAATCAGATCTCGGAAAATTTTGGTTTGTGCTTGAGACCGAATATTTTTTCAAAACAGCAAGTCTTCCAAAAGCTTTGGAAGCTGCTGTCAATTTACAAAAGCAGGACGGCAACTTTCCGGAGCCGCATTATTGGGATTGGCGAGCCGGTACAGAATTGAAACAAAAAAAAGACAAAGCGGCTCAACGCTACCTCAATCTCTGCAAAACAATGAACAGTCGACAGCAGCGAGATTACTCTCCGGAGCCGCAGCTGTGCCGACGAACAACTGAGATTGAAAACTATCTCAAGAAAAATAATAATTCAGAGATATGACTAAAACTTTCGCGCTCACATTTTTCTCTCCACTGATTATCTTCGGATCCATTTTGGCCTGCGGTGTAAAGGGCGTGCCTCTGGCGCCGCTGACTCCGCCGGTTCTGGGGCGAGGTGAGCCGAATTACTCGAAAGCAACAGAAAATCTGAAGCTCAAAAAGAAATCGGCCGGCGCGAAATCCAATGACTGGGGCGAGCCCGCGGATTTCGTTGAGGACAAAGAAAAATGATCAAGCAAGCGGAAGGCAATCGACCAATATCCCGTATGTCCGGAGCCAAGAACACATTTTTCGTTGTGAATTCTTTTGATCCTCAGTGGTCCTCAGAATTTAAAAATATGGCGGATTCTGACAAACGAGAAATGGCCAAACATCTTTGCCAAAGCTTTTTTGGCTTTTACACAGATGGCATTTTGTTTATCAAACCAGAGATGAACTTTGACTTTTCCTGGGACTTTTATAACTCAGACGGTTCAACTGCCGAAATGTGCGGAAACGCGGCAAGATGTGCAGCGCTCTTTTTTTATTCACGAGTTGAAGTAAAAAAAAATCTGAAATTTTTAACTTCTGCGGGAACAATCGTTGCTGAGGTGCTGTCTAACCAGCTGGTTCGCATTCAAATGACCGAGATCTTATCAACTCGGGAACAAACAGTTTCTGGTCACAAAGGAATCTTCGTGAACACGGGTGTGCCACACTTTGTTCTGGAAATGTCTCCATCGCGAGACTTGGCCAAAGCCCTGCGGAAAGTTTCTGATTTTGGCGCAGCAGGCGCCAACATTACCTTTGTGGAGCAGGCAAAAGAAGCTCACATCAAAGCCGTCAGCTTCGAGCGCGGCGTGGAAGATTTTACCGAAGCCTGCGGAACAGGCGCGGTCGCAGCGGCGGTTTATTTACAAAAAAAATTAGGAAAACAAAAATTCGTGCAGGTTGAGATGCCGGGTGGAAATCTGCAAGTCGAAAATTTAATTGAGAATCAAAGACCTTTCCTGACCGGCCAGGCTCAGCTTGAATTTGACCTCATTCATTGGGAGAAGAAATGAAAAATTTTAAGGGAGTATCAACCGCACTGATTACGCCATTTGAAAAAGATCAGGTGGACTTTGCCTCTTTGGAAAAACTCGTTCATTTTCAGATTGAACATGGCGTACAGGGGTTTGTGATCAACGGTACAACCGGCGAAAGCCCAACCTTGACGGCGCAAGAGCGAGCGAAAATCTTTCAATTTATTCGAAGCCGAGTGCCGGACAATTTTCCACTGATTATGGGAACCGGCTCAAACTCGACTATGCAATCCATTCAAGATTCGATTGCAGCTGAAAAGCTGGGGGCCGATGCGATTTTAATGGTGGTGCCTTATTATAATAAACCTCCGCAGCGAGGATTGCTCGAACACTTCAAAGCAGTAGCAGATGCGACTCATATTCCAAACATTCTTTACAATGTTCCATCGCGCACAATTACGTTTTTGGAGCTTGATACAATCAAAAAGCTGAGCGAGCACCCAAACATTGTTGGAATCAAAGAAGCCTCTGGCAACATTGGCTTTGATAAGGATCTGCGAAAGGCCTGCGGGGATTCCTTTTTGATGCTGTCGGGAGATGATGGAACTTACGATGAATTTATGGCTGCTGGTGGCGACGGAGTGATCTCAGTCAGCGCTCATATTTTGCCGAAAACGATGCTGCAAAGAAAAGCAAGTCAGTATAAAACTTTGATCGACCTTCTTTTCGTTGAAGCAAATCCGATTCCGGTGAAAAAAGCATTGCAACTGATGGGAGTGATTCGAACAGCTGACTGTCGCTTGCCGCTCGTGCCTCTTTCCGAGGGGCACACCCAGAAACTTCAAAAGGCGATGCAAGATGCAGGGCTTTTGAAATGAAGAAGGGGGTCAAGGCTCAGGTTGCAGTTTTCGGCTCTTCTGGAAAAATGGGAAAAGAAATTGCTGAGATGCTTTCGCTTTCTTCTGATTTGGAACCAACACTAGGAATTTCTCGTGAAGTGCCGGAGGAAAAGAACTTTTTGCATCACGCAGGTGAGCTGAAAGAAAAAGACTTTGATAAAATACAAGTGTTGATCGACTTTTCAAATGCCGGTGCTTTTTCAAAGGCACTTGATCTTTCTTTGAGAAAAAAAATCCCTTTTGTCTCCGGCACCACAGGAATCAGTGAAAAGCAAAAAAGAGACCTGATCCATGCTGGAAAAGCTATTCCCGTGTTGTGGTCGCCAAACATGAGTCTCGGAATAGCGGCGCTGGCTAAGGCGACCGAGGCACTGAAAACCATTTCTAAATATGATTTTCAAATTGAGGAAGTACATCACACACGAAAAAAAGACAGTCCCAGCGGGACTGCACTTTTTCTTCAAAACGAAGTTGAGAAGGCGATTGGAAAAAAGCTTCCTCCTGTCCTTGCGATTCGCGGGGGCGGAGTTTTTGGTGAGCATGAAATTCGAGCCTACGGAGAAAATGAAATCATTAGATTTTCTCACGTGGCCTTGAGTCGCCGACTTTTTGCCGAAGGTGCAGTCACCGCGTGCCGATGGATTTTGAAGCAAAAAAAGGGACTTTATCAAATGAAAGATGTGTTTCAACTTTGAAAGAGTCACACGCTGCCCTTATTTTGATTGCTTCAGATTTGGTTTCAGGAGTGAGCCGCCTTAAAGAAATTAAAAATCAAATTTCTGAATTTAGTGAGATCCGTGCGATTTCCAGCATCTACAAAAAATTTCTAAATTCCCGGTCAGAAGATTTGAACTCGGAACTGGTGGTTGTGATTAAAATTGATACGGAGCTAGAAACATCTCAATTGTTCAAAAAAATCAAATCTCGAGAGAACAAGCGCTCTCATCAACAAATAACTGACGATGAAAGCTGGCTTCTTCTATGTTATGATCACGAAGTGAGAATGTTTCCCGGTCAAAACCTTCCAAGCCCAATGCTTCACACAGATCGACTGGCCCTGAGGTGTGCTTCGGAAGTATGGGGAAGCTATGAACATCCAGTTTTGGGGAAAACATTGAGCGAACTGATTCAATCGGACGAGCCTTTGGACCAGGTCGATTTTTACGCCCAAGGGAGCAGCTTGTGAAAAAGTACCACCTCATTTTTTTAGGG
>JAYUCD010000029.1:0-21699 GCA_043740515.1 Bdellovibrio sp.
AATTGACCTGATCAACCATGACTCCAAGATTATAATTTCCGAGATCTAAAATGATAACCGTGGTCTCTTCACCATACGCAGCCTCGATACCCATCTTCAAGCGCAGGTCCATGACAGAAATCACAGAGCCACGAAGATTCATCATTCCTAGAAAATAGGCTGGCGTCTGGGGCACAGGGGTCACTTCTGGCACTCCGATCACTTCCTTCACGGCAAGAAGTGGAATGGCAAACTCTTCACTTCCTAAGCTGAAACAGAGATATCTGTCGATCGTAATCATGCGGCGTTTCCTTCAAAATGAGTTCGAATGGGCTTTGATCCATGGTTAATTTTTCGTTTCAATAAATCAGCCGGCTCTAGTATCAGAGCTGGTTTTCCGTCACCTAATATTGTGGCTCCGCTCACTGCTGAAAATCCCGCGAGATCCGGAGACAATTGTCTCACCACTACTTGGCTTTGAGTTAAAATATCGTCTACAAGCAGTGCGAATGGTTCCGTGCCTGAACGAATGACAATTGCAATTAAGTCTTCGTTGGGTTTTGTACTTTTGATTCCAAAAAAATCACCGAGCCGAAAGAGGCGAAGATTTTCACCACGAAGTAAAATCACCTCACCAACACCAGTGGCGTACTGAACTGTGTGATCTCGAGTGGGGATCGTTTCAAAAACGTGAGTCAAAGGAATCACAAATTTTTGCTCCGAGTAAGAAACAATCAATGATTCAACAATAGCTAAGGTCAACGGGAGTGAAATGCGGAAGCTTGTCCCTTTGCCGACTTCAGAAGTAATTTCGATCTCGCCACCCAGATTTTCCAAATTGGTTTTGACCACGTCCATGCCGACGCCACGGCCGGAAATATCTGTGGCTACATCCTTAGTTGAAAAGCCTGGTTTAAAAATCAAGGCCAGCGCTTCTTTGTCTGACATTTGGCTGCCGGGTTTCAGTATTCCTTTTTCAATGGCCTTCGAAATCAAACGTTTTGGATCCATTCCACCGCCATCATCAGAGGTTTCGATAATCAAACGGCCGGACCGATGAAAAGCCTTCAGTGAAACTTTTCCTGCTGCGGGTTTGCCTGCAGCAAGGCGAACCTCAGTGCTTTCAATTCCATGGTCCACAGAATTTCGCATCAAGTGCACCAAAGGATCGTTGATTTTTTCTAGAACTGTTTTGTCCAACTCGGTTTCCTCACCGAAGACCGAAAATTCGATTTGTTTCGATAGCGACTGCGCAGTATCTCTCACAACGCGGGACATTTTTTGAAATGTGGGCTTGATAGGCGTCATGCGTAGACCCATGGAAATATCCTGAATGTCTTTGCTGACTTTTGCTAGCATGTGAAGGGCTTTTTTCAGTGCTTGGGACTCAGACTTTTGAGCTTGTTCCTGGAGCACGCTTTGAATGATTACCATTTCACCAACATAATTTATAAGCTTTTCGACCTTAGACAGTCCCACGCGAATGCTTTCATCCCCCGACGAGCCCAATGCTTGAACAGCCTGTGCAAGCGGCGAAAAATGCAATGGAATCTGATTTGATATTTCCTGATTGAATTCGGTATTCTCGTCATTTTCAAACTGTGAAGTCATTTCAGAAGATTGGGCAGCCGCAGATGCCTTAGCTTGAGAACTTAACAGGTGAATTTCATCCACAAGATTTTGAAACTCAAAATGAGCAGCAAAATTTTCCTTCAAGCCTCTCACCATTTTTGAAGTGAAGTCGTTTAAGCGCAGAAGCAAATTGACTACGTCTGAAGCGGCCTTCACTTCTGATTTTTTGATTTTGATGATCAGGGTTTCGATTTCATGTGTGAAAGCCCCAAGTTCTGGAAAGCCTACCGCAATCGAAGAACCTTTGAGGTTGTGAGCATTGCGCAGCAGCTGGTCAATGTTCATTTGATCGGAAGCATTTTTTTCCAGTTTCAAAAGACATGGCTCCGTCTCAGCAGTGATTTGCAACGCTTCGTCTAGAAAACAGTTTTTCAGTTCAATTTCAAATGCATCCACCGAAGTTACTCCTCATAAGTATTATCGGAGATTTTGAAATTCTATGTACCTGACGAACACCTAGGAATCGTTGGATTCACAGTTAATATTGAGTTGAATCAAAATGTAAAACGACAAAAGTCCTGCAGATGGCAGGACTTTTGTCAGAAATTTAAAAATTTGAACTTGGCCTCAATTATTTACATTCTTTTTTGCTTTCACCGACAGAATCGCAAATATTTTTGCCACCTTGAATTGCCGCTCCATTAAATTTAGCTGTGATATCCTTCTTTGCCAAAGTACCTTTTCGAATGATCTTACAAGCTTTCATAGCCTGCTCATTGCACGCCTTTTCATTGGCAGAAGCTTTTTTCTCAGTCGTCGGATTGACTTTGTTATAAGGCTCAAATGCCTCATCCGTTTTTCCCGGACATGGAGTGCGATTCACCACCATTTCGCATTCTCCTGCAAAGACATTCAAACTCATAAAGACTGTTACCGCAGCTAACATCAATTTTCTATTCATGGATACTTCCTCAATTCAAATGGTTGATATCGATTATTTTAATCGAAGAATTTTTAAAACTGAAGATGTGATCGATGATGGTCCAGCATAGATTAAACAAATTTCCCAGACTGATACGGACGATGCCGTGCACTTTAGACTTTGGTCGAGATTGAAGTTCAAATTCGCGCAGTTTCAACTATTGCTATCTGAGTTGGTATTGAGTGAATTTAGATTTTGACCGACAGGTTAGAAGACTTTTGAATTCGTGCGGCAAGAAAAAGGATGAGAGGTTTTCGATGGTAGACTTGAAAAGTAAAATTTTAGTGATTGACGATATGATGTCGATGCGAAAGTTGATCATGAAGTGCCTCCGGGATCTGGGTTATGCCAATCTTTTAGAAGCCTCTGACGGCGCTGCTGGCCTGGAGCTGTTAACAAAGTCTAAGCCTGCGGTCGATCTTGTTTTATCCGACTGGAATATGCCTATCATGAACGGCCTGGAGCTTTTGCTGCACCTTCGAGCCAGTCCAACAACTCAAAATATCCCTTTAATTATGCTCACTGCCGAATCCGAAGTCTCAATGGTGAAATCAGCATTGGCTCAAGGCGCATCTGGCTACATCGTTAAGCCATTTACAATGCAGGCACTGAAAACACATTTAGACCGCGTCCAGTTGAAAAGTGCCGGATAAAATACCTGAACGACCGCTGCCAAAGCAACAGGCCGATTACTTCTCAACAGGTTTAAAATATTTTTTATAAATATCTTCGTCTTTATCAAAATCAGAAAGTTTGGGTTTGGAAGAATCGTTAGGTGCCGTCTTCGCCAAATTCTGAACCATCACCTGAGTGATTGCCTCAAGATTCTCGACCTTTTTTCCTTGCATCGATTTGAAAACTTCCGGAGTCGTTTGCTTAATATCTTCCATCACCTTTTCTTGTGAATTTTTGAGCAACTCGTCCAACTTCACTTTGTCTTCCGCACTAAAATCTTTGATTTGCGGAGGTGGCGTGGTGGTGGTGTTTTGAATTTGTTTCAACTCTTGCTGAGTCGAAGATTGAATGCGGATCTGCAGAGCTTCGGTTGACGAACTGTCTTTCACATCGTAAACCCCTTTTTGTCCTGTCTTCACAAAAACGGAAGTACCCTTACCCAAAGAATTTTTATCGAGGCTGGCGACAGACTGGACCTCGACTTCTCCGCGCAAAACATGCACCAGAGTTCGCTTACTCAAAGGATCATTGATGACATACAGGTCGGTGCCACGCACTCCAGAAACCACAGACTGTGTTTTGATTTTGAAGCCACTGAGAGGACCTTTTTTGTCGATAACAGCCCGGACTTTTCCATAGAGCACTTCGGAGCTCACTTCGCTTGCGTTGCTGCCTTTATCGATTTTCGCAGGAATCACGAAAGCCGTCGCCGGACCTAAGATGAAAACATCACCATTGCTATAGACCAATTTCATTTTTCCATCATTACCCGATCGGACAATATCGCCGGGATGAATTTTGGCGCCCGACTGCACACGACGACTGATGAATTTATGTCCGTCAAAAAGAACCAAAGACTTGCCAGTTAAATTTGTTTCCGTTTCTACGGCTGTGAAAATTTCGACAGTTCCCGAGAATGAAACTACCATCGCTTCTTTGATATCCGGAGTGCTAGCCTGGACGGAGATCCAAAAAGAAAAAATCGCAAGGAGTGGAACTTTTTTCAACATAGACATGGTGGTAACCTTTGTGTTTTGATTTGAGCTATATGAAGTTCATCATCATCGTCGTCAGTTTGTCTAGTTTGATTTCAACAGCAGCTTGGTCGGAGTCTCGTTCCGGACTTTCTCTAGCTTATCCCGAGCTTCAAGTTTCGCCGCGCGCCTCAGAAAGAATTCTGATGGAGGCTCGGACCGAGGCGAAAACTCGCAAGACTCAGTTGCTGCCATTGCAGATTTCCGCCCTCTCTACTCTGCTGGCAGGAGCCTCAGCTCCGAAGCCTTTAGATCCTGACAAGCGTGATCGCGATGACGTTAAGTTTTCGCGAAGTTTGGCAATTGGAGTTGGAGTTTCTTGGTTAGCCTTTTCCTATTTTTTAAATGAAGATTACACTCCATATTTGAAAGCTCAGTCCATTCTCAAGTCGATGCCCGATAAAACAGTGCAAGAGGAATTGGTGCGAGAGCGCATGGCCGAAGAGCAAATCGAAGCAGCCTCCTCATTGGGAAAAAAAATGATGTGGGCATCAGTGACAACAAATCTTGCAGCATCAATCTACTTGGCGGGCAATACTTCCAGTGAAGGAAATATCTACGCTGCTGCTGCTGCCCTCCTCTCGTTTACCCCTCTGGTTTTTCGCGATCGATGGCAGACAGTACATTGTTATCATCAAGATTATAAAAAACGAATCTATGGACCCCTTGCGCTTCCAACTTTGCTGCAAGCTCCAACGGCTGACGGCAAAGGAGATGGATCTGCTCACTTGGCATTTGTTCCCGGAGTCAATTGGCAGATGAGTTTTTAGTCTGCTCTGCCATTTTCTTACCAAATAAAACGGACTGCTCTTTGTTTGATTTCAATCCCTTGTCAGAAATTGCATATTCATAGCTGAGTTTAAAATTGCTAAATGCCAGCGGATGGATTTTCACCAAATCTTGAGAGATCTTCAGCGCATCATGGGCTGTCAGTCCGATTGTTGTTTTGATGTAGCGATAGGCTTCAATAAAGACCTCGCTTGCCATCGGTGCCTTTTCTTTCCCGTTCAAAGAAATATTCTTTGCCAATTCTGCACAGGCTTGGCGAGAAACCGTTACTTCCGTTTTCTTCAGGCAAAATTCTGAGACAGTTTCGAAATCTTTGAGTGCCCTCTGAACATTACCTGGATACTCGACCGAAATTTTCTTAGCCAACTGAAGTGATGTGACCATATCTAAATCAAATCCGTCTTCTGCATAGGCTCGTTTGAAAATCTGATTGAAGGCGTCGGCATGTGAATCTTCTTTTTGAGCGAATTCAACCGAAGTCGATAAAATTTCAGTCAACGGAAGATCAACTTTTTTCATAAACTTTGCAGTCTGAATGAAACGCTTTGCCGCCCCCGTGCAACCTGCTGAAACCTGTGAGGCAAGTTTGACGGCGTTGTCACCCGATCCAGCCAGATCTAAATGATCTCTTAAAAATTCAAATGTCGTTATGAACTCTTTTGCACTTTCACAGCCAAGGGGCTCTGTTCCCAAATTTGCAGCTGAGGTTGCCGAGGAAGCTCTTTGAATAAAAATCAGTGGAATTAAGATCAGTGTGAATAAAATCAGATTCGATCTCATCTTAGCCCCTTGTCGTAAACTTCATTCTAATATTCTTCTTGGGAAAATTCAATCTGACCACGACCTCAGGACGTGGTCAAATTTTTCGAATGAGTTACAGCGGAACCCGGTAAGGGCGCTCCTGTTCCGCTTTTACCGAGTCAACCCATTCAGAAGAGAAACAAAATACTTATCAAAGAATTTTCTCAAATTTTCGGTGAAAAGGTATTTGTCCATTCCGAATGTTCCAAGCATATGAAAGAGGTTATGACCATTTTGAATCATCTCGGCATAAGCCTCAGTCCGTGACCAATTCTGATACTTCACTCGGTAGAGGGCGACCAGCAATCCCGTTCGATCAGCCCCATACGCACAGTGAACATAGACCGGCTGAGATTTTGGATCATTCATGATTTTCAATGCTTGCTCAATCCGAGCCATCTCATCGCTTGAAATGTAGCCAATTGAGTTCAAGGGGAGATTGTAAAATGCCATGCGATTGTTAACCATGGTCTGCTGCTCTGCTTTGATCTCTTCAGGCTTCTCGCCCTTCTCAAAAAAGGGAACCAGGAGACCCAGGATTAAATTGTCTAAATCTCCGCCTTGCAAATCGATCACGGTTTTGACCCCAATATCGCGAAGATAATTGACCGATTCCTGACTTTGAGGTCTTGCTCCTCGGTAAATTTTTCCTTGAATAACCACGTGAAAGTTAATTGGCAATTTGTAAGCAGGAGCTGGAGCAGCCTGTGCAAATTCCATCAGCAGTGTGAAAGAAAATACGATTGAAAAAATAAGCTTCATAAAAATATGTCCCTCGAGGAAAAGAAATCAGTTGGGTCTTTCCGAGGAAGGAGCAAAGGCTATTCCCACTTTATCACAGTCAGGGACTCAATAAAATCGCCGACGTCTTCTTGTTGAGCGAGAGCGAATGTCCAAACTTTCGACACTTAGGTTTTTTTTTCAAAGAAAATTTTAAAGTCCGAGAAAGGCTTTCCGAACTTGCGGATGAATGAGCAGCTCCGAACCTCAGCCAGTCAGGTTGATTCGACCTGAATCATTTATTTGGTTTTGGTTTTGGTTTTGGTTTTTTTTCTGTCATAGAATTTCCTTATGATTGAGAGAATGAAGACTTCGAAACCCTCATAGCTTTGGATAGGCCAGCTTTTCCGCCAAGTCTTGAGACTTCCGTCTGACGCAATGCCATTCGATTGAAACTCAATCGACTATCTGAGTATCGTTAAGAAGTCAGCGAATCATTACTTTTTTCAGAGGGGAAAAATTGTATGAATGTTTCGGTGTTTGTTCTGTCTCTTGTCATTTGTTCAAGTTTTTGGAGTGTTCAGACTTTCGCCAACGTTCAACCAGATCCGAAATTAACTCCTGGAGTTCTGTGCACTTCATCAGATCCAGATTACCGTGGGCCGGATTATCCGGAAGGAATTGCTCGCTGCAATCGCAATATTTCCGATCAAGAAAAAATAGAGGTGGCTGCCAAATACGGCGATCTTCCACGCAGTGAATGGCATAATTACGAATTCGATCACCTGATTCCACTGTGTGCCGGTGGATCCAACAGCAACGAAAATCTATGGCCTCAACCGATCGACGAAGCAAAACAAAAAGATATTTTAGAAGTCGACATTTGCACCAAGATGAGAGCTGGAACTTTGAAGCAAGCAGATGCTCTGAAGCAAGTTCGAGACTGGTTCTTGGCTCGAGGGCAGAACGCTGGCTCAGGCAAGGAGACACTTCCGCCAAAACCTCAGCTTGCAGACAAAACTCATTGCATTGAAAAGCAAAAAACAAAAGCGACTTCTTTGCTCAAATTAGAATTCACCGACAACCGACAAGATGCGATCTCTGATCCTCGCCTGGAAATCGAAGAAGCCGGTATCGGAGCCGAAGTCACCTCTGCCAATGGCGAAATCGTCGGTAGAATGAGCCGAGCCAACGGGCCTCCCCTGGCCGGTCATTATTATTTCACTGTGAGAGAAAACCAGGATCGATTTGATCTTTATTTGCCAGCAAAACGCCGACAAAAATTTGCTGCCTTTGTAAAAATATCTTTGGAAGACAGTTTTCCAAAATTGGTTTCTTTGGAATGCGTAGCGAATTGACGCCTAGATATTTAAATTTTTTAAAATTTAGGGCGAGTGGTAATCAGCGCCCGTTTCCAATTTCATGATCTCATCCATCGTGTAGGTTTTCAGATCCGGTTTGCTATTGATATAAGCCACAACCAACTTCATGGCTTCGACGGATTGAGGATGAATGTCATGGAAGAGAATAATTCCGTGACCGTTCACTTCCATTTGTTTTTTGACTCGTGCAAAAATTGATGCAGGATTTTTATCCTGCCAATCCAAGCTGTCTACATTCCAAAAAACATGCATCATATTTCGAGCAGCGATTTTCTGACGAATCCTCGACCCATTTGATCCGCAGGCACCGTAGGGACAGCGAAAAAAGCTGGCTCGCTCTCCAACTTTCGCTGTAAAGACATCACCAGCATCATCGATTTCATGCACCAAACCTGCCTCTTGCAGAGTGGGTAAATTGGCATGGGTGTAGGAATGACTGCCACGCCGAAATCCGACCTCTTTCGCCTTTTCAATCAGAGCCGGATACAACTTGAGATTTTGGGAAAGCCAAAAAAATGTAGCTCTGAGCCCAGCGCTTTGAATGGCTTCAATCATTCCCTCTGTATAGGCTGGATGAGGTCCATCATCCAAAGTGATCGCCCAAACTCCCGGCGAAAAATGACTGCCAGTGATGTTTCCATTTGGACCGGAGTCAGGATAAAGCGTATCGGACTGTGTATTTCTCTCAGGCGCTCGAGATAAATGTTCTTTCCAACGCGCCTCAAGTCTTTCAATTAAATCCTTATCCAGGTTTTTTCGCCAAGACTTTTTAAAATTTTTAAGGTGGTGTTTGTAAGCCGCATCTCTTTCCTGGCCATTCAGCTGAAAGAGATTTCGAAACTTGGGCAATTTAGCGTCAGGCTTTTGCTGAATGAATTTCTGATTGATCGATTCAAAGTCCTGCCCGAGCGAAAGTGCAGCCCATTGATCGCCTTGTTTCCATGTGGCATCAAAAAATTGATTGATTTTCCCAAGCGCTTTTTGTGCGCTCGCTTGCAAGGGGCTCGATGAATTGTGCGCTTCACTCAATAAGCGTTCATAAATATATTGGGTTTCATGCAAATTTCCTTCGCTCAGCTGCCAAGCCAAATGAAGTTGAACCCGATTCTTATCCAGCTCAACCGAGGATTGTTCAGTGTCCAGATGTTTGACTTTTTGTTGATAGAGTATTTCTAAGTTTTCATCGAAACTACTGACCAGGCCTTGCCCCAGCTGAAAGTAAGTTAACTGGCGTTGAAAATATTGTTCGACTTGGCGGACTCGAGTATTCTCTTGCTCCTCCAGAGTATTTCCTGTGGCACTCATAGTCGCTTTGAAGGAATTTTCAAATCGAATTTGCTCTTCGTCTGTGATTTGTCCGAGGGCTTGGGGAGCGCGTGCTTTATTTTCCTCCGCCGTCCGCGAACTGACACAGGACAAAACAAAAGATGAAACCAGACAAGCCCCAATAAAAGGTAGGGAGAAAAGCTTATGCATCAAAGTCCTCGACTGGATTTAGAGATTTTAAAGATGATCTTTTTATTCTAGCAAAGGCAGAGGCATTTGAAAGCCGTTTTGCTGCTCTCACGATTCACGCTAGACATTTGGCGAGGATGATTTTGGAATAGAGTTTTAGGTCCTAAGCTTTTGCATGAGGTTGATCCCGATCAATCTCAATTTGCTTGAAAGTATTCAAATTTTCTTCGTATTCAAGCAGCTGGCCTTGCTCGAGATCAAAATAAATCCCGTAAAGGATCAAGCCTCTCTGCTCAATCGCCTGAGCAACGAAAGGGAAGCTTCGCAAGTTCTGCAGTGAGGTGACGATTCCTTCTTTTTCGCACTCGCGACATTGGTCTTCGAAATCAGAATTGGCATGAGTAGCTAGCACTCGATCTCTTGCACTATGAACAATATCCATCCAATGTCCCAAGAAGCTGCCTTCTTTTTGCTGCTCACCCGACATCAAGACTCGAATTCCGCCACACTGCCGATGTCCCAGCACAACCACATTTTGGACTTTCAAATTCACCACGGCAAATTCGATGGCGGCGCTGATTCCGTGCAATCCAGAGTTTGCAGATTCATAAGGTGGAACAATATTGGCGACATTTCGAATCACAAAAATTTCCCCAGGAGAGGCAGAAGAAATCAAAGCAGGATCAACCCTTGAGTCACTGCAGCCGATGATTAAAGTTTTTGGACTTTGGCCAGCCGATGACAAGCGATGGTACAAGACTTCTTCACCAGAAAAATATTTTTCGCGAAATCTTCTAAATCCAGCGATCAGTTTCAGAATCTCTTTGTTTCTCATGGCTGCTGTTATGTCACTTTTCATCCCGTGGAATCAAGCAGGTCTTTCACAAAAGAATCCGATTACGCAGGTTTTCAGGTCATGTTAGGTTGACCTCATGATTGACCAGCGCCGCCTTTTATTCTCAGTCCGCACCAGCATCGCATCGGTGCTTGCTCTGGGAGTTGGACTGGCCCTGGGTTTGGAAAGTCCTCACTGGGCGGCAATCACTGTTTGGGTTGTCACACAACCTTCGCGCGGCATGACCCTGTCGAAAGCTTTCTATCGATTTCTAGGAACCTGTGCCGGCGCATTTTTTGCGATTCTTCTGATTCATTTTTTTGCTGGAGATCGCCTGATGTTTCTTTGCATCTTGTCGCTGTGGATTGGCTTCACGGCGGGTGGAGCCAACCTCGTGCAATATTTTCGCTCTTATGGATTCATGCTCGCCGGCTTCACTGCCGCCTTGGTCAGCCTTTCTGTTTTTTCTCATCCCGATCAAGTCTTGCAAGTCGCGGAAGCCCGAGTTTCAAGTATCTTTCTCGGCGTGGCAGTTGCTTTAGCCATGACGGTTTTCCTTCGTCAGGGAAATGCCAAAGTTTTACTGTCTCAATCACTGGATGCACTGCTGGCGCAAAGTTTCATTTGGACGGGCAATGTCTTCAGGCGCCTGCCCCGAGAAAAACTAATCGAGGGCGGACAAGAGCTGATCACTCAAATCAGTCAGGTTGAAGAGCTGATCACTTACTCGGCTCTGGAATCCATGCAGGTGCGACGACAGAAAAAAAATCTCCACAGCTTTTTGGCCACCTGTTTTCGAGCGATTTCCTCCACCCGAGCCTTGGGTCTGCATTTTCGGGAATATCCCGAGCTCGTTAAAGCAACCCAGCCCCAAAGACAGGAATGGGCTGTGGCTCATGATGAGTTTTCTCAAAGTATTTTAAAAAAAATGGTGAGACTCCTCTTTTCAAAAATATTCGAGAATTGCTCGAATCACCATTGACACTATCACTCAGCGATTCGATTTCTACTGAAGTGAAAGTTCTCAGGGATCGCTGGGAAAGATTAGCCTCCTCCAATCTTGAACTTCTCAATCGCTTTCCCAATTCCGATCTACTTGGCTTCTTTTCGGCGCATCTGTTGACCTTTGCGTTCTTCGGACTGCTTTTCCCCACAGATCCAATTCGGCATGGTCGCAATATGGTTTTAGATCTCATTCGTGACTTGGAAAGGTCGGCTCGAGCAACCTCAGATCACAGAGCCACCGAATGGGAAATTTTGATGTACAATCGACTGAGTAGTTTAATCAAAGTCATGGCCGAATCGGGAGAGGTTAAACAAGAAATTTTAGAGGGAAGCTTTGCAGTTTTAGATATTGGAAAAGAGATCATCCAATTGCGGCAGCAAATGAAATCCCCAGCTCTTTCTTCCGATGGACGAAAGCTGATTCAACTCTCCTTGAAGGCTCTCGGCTCAGTACGCCAAAACCCACTTCTGGTCGCTGAAGAATTGCAAGTCCGCTCCGCCGAGTTAGGCGGACTACTGCCCGAAGCGGGACGTAGCCTGGTAGAGATCGCCAATCGCCTACGAGCACATCAAAATTTTTTTCGTAAATAAATCAGTTCGTCTTCAAATATTTACGCATCTCAAACATAAGAAAAGTCACATCATCATGAAGCGCTTCTCCATCCTGGAACCGACTCATTTCGTTTTTTAATTCTTCGACGAACTGACCAGGGTTTCGAGACTTGTTCGAGGACTGAAGAATGACTTTATTTGCCCGCCGAGCTCCCCAATCCATCCGCTTGTTATTCTTCAATTCATTCACTCCATCGGTCGCTAAAAAAAGCCGATCGCCAGGTAACAATTTGAAGTCGCTGTTAACAAATTGAGGTGAACTTTCCTGCCCAAGCAGGCAAGACGGCTGAGAGGGAAGATGATGAATCTGGGAAACATCATTCGTTTTCTTGATCAAAATCGGAGTCTCGTGCCCAGCCACCGAATAGCAGCAAGATCCTGTTTTCAGATCAATCGACACAACACAAAAAGACATGAGCTTCATGCTTTTAGATGTGGAAAAAATAGCTTTGTTCAGATAGGTCAGTGCTGTTGCTGGAGTCAAGGCTGTCACGGTTTCCAGAATAGCAACAGTCGAGCGCGCCGAGCTCGCCACCATTGCAGCACCAACTCCGTGGCCGGTGACATCCCCAATCCAGAGAAAAACTTTTTCGTCAATAAAATTATGAAACCACCAATCACCTCCACACTCAGTCGCCGGCTGGTAATATCCAGAAACAGCGCAATTTATAAAATTCAATTCGGTGTCGGGAAAAAGTGTGTCTTGTACTGTTTTGGCAGTGATCAATTCCGATTGCATTCGAGTCACATGCTCGGCGGCTGTTTTTACCTCAGTGACATCTCGACCAATCAATGCGTAAAGCTCGCTTCCTTGTCTATTTTGGGAAGCAAATTCCAATGGACGCAAGTTCCACATGTAATTTTTTTTCCCAGAGGCTTGATCCGATAGATTGATCTCAAAATCCACTCCAGAATGGGCGGTTAAACCAGGCAGCTTGATCATTTCACAGAAAATTTCCCAAGCTTCCTTCCCAATCTTTTGATCAAACTGGCAGCCGCCAATTTCTTCGAATGGCACTTCTAAAAAATCTGCCAAAATACGATTGCCTCGATAAACAAGCCCCTTTGAATCGATGACCAGGAAAAGTCCTGGCATCAAATCTAAAACTGTTTCACTTTTAGCTTTGGCTTCTTCAAGAAATCCAATGATTTGATGGGTCGCTTGAAGATCTGTATTTGAACTCATTTTTAATTTTTCCCGCAAGTTAGGTAAGGAATTCGACGTCGCCGCTATTGGAATCATCTTTGAGCACCGGAGGAAAATTCAATCTCTCGAAGATCTCAATAGTTGCGGCACAATAAATATTTGCTTGGCCATCTTGCAGTTTCCACCGGTCTCGAATCGTGCTCAAGGATGGAGATGTTCTAAAAAAAATGTCGTCGAAGCTTCGAGTCATCAGTGGCAAACTCAAGCCCATAAAGACATCATTCAGACTCAAAGTATTTTTGAGCTTGCCTCCGACTAGATTGCAAAACTCTTTTATGAAATCACCTGCTTGCTCAGTTAAAATATCAGTTGCTTTGCCTTGGTAAATCCAGAGCGCTAGGCTTCGAGCTACATCGGCCGTAAAGTTGACTTTGAATGTGATTCTCATTTTAGGGCCCGAAATCAAAATCAGCGACATCCAGTGGCCTAGAATTTTTTGACTTTCTGCTATTTCAGCAATTTGAATGTTTTCATTGTTAGCGATCCCCTTCAGTCGACTGAGTGAAGCTGTTCGCACCAGCTCCTTCAAAAGCTTCAGATCGGATTGCTCAATAGGATTCGGATCCATGGTTTTTTTCCCAAATCATTTCTCATTCGAAGCTGCAACTACTCAATGGTACAGAGAAGTTGCCCGCTCGAATAGAAGCAGACTTGGAACTGGGCCAGGCCTCAACTTTTGTCGAGCTCTCTCTTTTTTAAGTTTTTTCGGAAGATTCTAGAAAATCAATAAGTACTTTGAAATTCATATTCAGGGCGACGATCTCTTCGTGAGAACCCCCAAAGTCTGGATGGAATAAACGTGCTAGTTTCTTTTTAGTGCTTCGAATTTCTTCGGCTTGAAGTGGCTTGGACATCAGAAATCCATTTTCGGCGAAATAGGAAAGGGCTCGTTCAACAGCTGGTGGGAGGAGAGCCTCGGCAGAAAATTTGCTGGTCTTGGCAAATAACTTGGATTCCTTTTTCCTCAGCTTTTGCTTCTCGTACTGCAACTTTTGATACTCAGACTGCCTGCGTTGGGCTTCTACTTTGTACTTGAGTTGAGATGCGCTGACTGAAACTTTTGCTTTGATTTTCAATGTGTCGGTGTCCAAGCGAACTTTCCCATCCAGAAAATCTGGAAATTTTTTATCCACCTCAAGCAGCGCTGCCCAGAGGTGTTTACAAATCTGATGCTTTTGAAAGACAGGACAGCTGCAATCAAAGTTGAGAGTGTCGCTATCAAGCGACTCACACCTGATATGAACCCGGAGTGATGAGCTGGACCTTATGTAAGCTAAAATTTCCGTATCAGATGGGCGACTGGCCTTGACCTTGGATTTGAGAGCTTCGCCCCCACTGCGCAGAGCCGGTTTGAAATATTGGGCTAATTGAGAATCGATCGACATTTCAAGGTGTGTCCATATGTGGCCCAATGGGTTCAAGCGAGTCGACCGAAGGAGATGCTTGCCCTGTTTCCATTTGATTTATTTGCGACAATCGCATTGCGGAAAGGGCAAAATATTTTGCTAATATTAAATCCGCCACCGATCCCGCATCGTGAAGCACAGGCCCTCCCTTGATCTCTTTGACTTCCATCGATGGAACCCGTTTCAAATTGCGGCAAAGGCTGACTCGATCCTTGTCTCCGTAAATACAAAGTCCCGGGATGTTTTCAAGTTTTCGAATTTCTGGAGTCACTTGAACTGGAAATAGACTATTTCTTCCTCGCCCCAACATATCTGACAGCTGAATTTTGAAAGTGGCTAGACGACCAACGCCTAATAGAGCCACAAGTTGAATTTGCTCTCGGAGTTCAGGCTGTAAGAGATTAACCGCAAAAGGAAGAACATCGGCACCTTTGGAGTAACCGACCAAAACAATATCCGGCTGATTTGAGGTGAGGGTTTTTTCTTCAAGCAACCAATCGCTCGACCAACTCTGAACAACATCTGAAAGATCCTGGGCCAGCTTCTTAGGAGATTTTTTTTTCTGGTAAAAATATCTCAAGCAGTCGATGCCGATCACGTCGAGGCGAGCTGCTGCGAGATTTTTTGCCAATCGGTGATCGAAATCCAGCCAACCGCCAATTCCTGAAAGAACAATAGCTAAGCCGCGTGCTGATCCTCCAGAAGACTTAATGATGATATGAGGGAGCGGAAGCTCAGTGACTCGGCTGACAAGAAAGAGAAAAGTCAAACTGGAGACAATCAAAAAAGCCAAAAGAATAAAAACAGGCAAAGAGATCAATCCCAATCTTTCCTCCGTGAGCCCAATAAATCAGCGGAGAAAACAATTGGCTACATAAAAAAACAAAAAAATCGTGAGATGGAAAGCATTCGTTTTCACCACATTTTGAGAATGTAGACTTTGGCAAACTGCTCCGAAAACTTGCTTTTTTTATAAAATTCACAAATTAAATTTTCAGTTGCTGGAAGGCTCGCCGAGACGCTGTTTAATCAGCTTCAAATACTGATGGACTGGTTGGTGTAGGCCAGAGGCGAACTCGTCTGCTTCAATTAAATACTTTTTGGCCTTTTGCAATTCACCTTTGTTGACTAAAAACTCGGCATAGAATAACCGCGATGTCACAACGCCCATGTCAACTCGCATAGCAATTTCAAAGTTTTTCTCAGCCGCCCCCGCATGGCCAAGCATGGAATTGACGATTCCCAAGTTGGTGTAGCAAACCGCATAAGTTGGTGCCTCAACAATGCATTTTTCCAGGAGAGATCTAGCTGTTGCGAGATCATGTCGAGAAATGTATTCAAGTGCCAGATTATTTTTGGCGCGAGGCGAATGGGGATTTCGAATCACCGTGTCTAGCCAAATTTCAAGGCCCGAGTGAAAATCAAGATTGCGATAAAAACTCGCTCCAGCCAAAAAGAGAAAAATAAAAGCAATTCCGGCCCATCTCCGAAATTCTTGATGACAAAATTGAATCAGTATCCAATCTAAAATTGAAATCAGACCGATTCCGAAGAAAAGAAACGAAATGAAGTGACGATGATCGTTCACCGCTTCAGCCAGTGAAATAAAAGATGAGGCTGGCGCAATCGCGATATAAAATCCGATCAAAGCAATTCCCCAGATTTTTTTTCTATAACTCCAATAAAGACCGAGGAAGATGATTCCGAGATTGGCTAGGAAAAAACTCAAATTTTCAATCGTCCAAAACTCTGCCGCAAAACGAAATTCTAAATTGTCGAAATTGAATTGAAATGGCCAAACATACAAACCTATATAGTGAAAGTAGGCTCGAAGCTGTGTTGCAAAATAAAGATTACGGGGGACAAAGCCTCTCGCAATATTTGAGCTTGGCTCGAAATGTGAAAAAATCAGATACAAGCCTAATCCTGCAGTCAGAACATAAGCAAAAAACCCAATCAAACCTTTTTGCCAGTTCAGACGCAAAGGCGCAGGGCGCAAATAAAAAACTTCCAGCCAGAGGATAACTCCGAGCAAAGTGATTCCTTCTTCTTTGCTCATCATAGAAAAAAAGAAAAATGTGCAGCCTAAAATCAGCGCTACCCAGGAAGTTGTTTGTCGATAGCGTAAATAAACAGTCAAGCTGGCTGCATAAAAAATCCCACAGAGCAGTGAAGAACTTGCAGCGATATAATTTCCAACTTGAGTGCCAAGGGGATGCAATAAAAAAAACCCGAAGGCGAGAAACCGTGTGAGTGGACTCAATTCTCTTTTCCAAACGCTGCGATAAAATTGACTCCACAGCAGCACGGCAATGGCTGCAAACAACACAAGCAAAAGTTTTTTGGCAATTTGATAAGCCCGCGCCTCACCATCTCCGAGAGCCCAAACCATTTGATTGAAATTCGTCGTCAGAGGGCGATAGCCGTAATTGTCTGGGGTGGACGAATAGGCTTTGGATGAAGTCCAAGGGAAACCTAGGTAATCGAGCGAATGGACAAATTGATTGGTTTGAATCGTATGAGAGTCATCCATCAAAAATGGAGTTTCAAGTGTTGGATAATAAGTAATTCCGAAAAGCAGAAAAACGCCAATCCAGGAAAAAAACCAAGATCGTCGATACATGTTAGGCAGAGTTTCGATGACTTTGTGAATCGCGAACGCTCTCAATCAGGTAGGCTGGCCTTCGTAGAACTGCCTTTTTGATCGAAGACATGTAAAGTCCCAGAATTCCGACACTCAACATGATCAGTGAAGAGAACGTGGTAACTGCCAATATGATTCCAACGCTGCCCGGGACAGCGGCGCCACTGAATTTGGTGTAAAGCGCGTAAGAAAAAATTACGAGACCCATGGTGAGACCAAATAGACTCAAGTAAATGATCAAATAGATCGGCAGGTCTGAATAACTGACCAGCGCGTTGTTCACAAAATTTGAAATGACTCGCCAGCTGAGGACTGGAAAATGGGTTTCGCCGCTGTATCGTGCTTCTCGCTCATATTCGATGGTTTTTGATTTGAATCCAACATAGGAAATCATACCTCGCATGAAGGGAAGTGGCTCATTCAGCTGCAAAACTGCCTGCACAACTCGATTGGATAACAACTTAAAGTCGCCAACGTTCGGCTGCAGTGGAACACTCATGGAGTAACCTAAAATTGAATAGCCAATTTTTGTGATGAACATTTTCAATTGGGTTTCACCATGACGTTTGGTTCTTCGTGTGTGGATAATATCAAATTTTTCATTTACTGCCGTCTGATAAAGCTTTTCGATCAATTCGGGTGGATCCTGGAGATCCGTGTCCAAATAGGCAACAAAGGCTCCTTTTGCAAAAGCGAAGCCTGCCAAAATGCAAGCGGCATTTCCAAAAGTTCTGGTGGTATTGATCAGCTTCAAATCACAACTGTCTTCCATCTTTTGAAGAATGATAGATTCAGACTGGTCTTTCGAACAATCGTTGATAAAGATAATTTCATATTCGCCCGATTTCATACTCAGCTTCTCGCAGAGAACGGATCGAGTTCGTCGGATCACTTCTGGCAAATTCGCTGCTTCATTATAAAATGAATAAATAACCGAAAGTTTCATCCTCCGTTGCCCGTTTTTCGCATGGGCCTAAGATTGGAAACCATATTCAAATTATCTGGCCGATAAAGAATAACCTGTGATCCTCCATAATCGAAATCAAATGGAACCTCGATCAATTTTGAAAGTGCGATGCGAATTGCCGCATGTTTTTCAGGAGGAGCAAAAAACAAGAGAAAGCCTCCACCTCCAGCCCCCAGAATTTTTCCGCCTGTGGCTCCATTGCGAATCCCTTTTTCGTAGATCTGATCGATTTGCAAATTCGAAACTTTGTTCGACAGCTCGCGCTTCAGCTGCCAGCCTTCATCCAATAAAATACCGAAGTCATTTATATCGGAACTCGGATTTTGGAGTATTCCTTGCGCTTCATCAACCATGGCCATCATACGGTTCAGGTGATTTTTTCGCTGATCAAAATTTTCGATCTGAGACTTTGCAATGGTCTCAGCAATTCGAGAAAATCCAGTGAAGAAGAGGAGCATGCGACTTCGCATCTGCTCCAAGCGCACAGGCGGAACAATCACGGGACGGACTTCGAATTTTCCATTTTGCAAAAAGTAAATACGGTTGATTCCGCCGTAAGCCGCGGCAATCTGATCTTGTGAGCCCACTGTTTCGCCGATCAAATTCTGCTCGACATGGATAGCCTGCTCCGCAAGCGACTGCTTCGAAGTAACTTGCCCCCGAAGAGTGCACAGTGCGTTGATCAATCCCACGGTGAAACTGGAACTGGAACCAATGCCTGATTGAGCAGGAATATCTCCATCATAATGGATTTCAATTCCTTCTTGCACGTCGAGATACTGAAAGACATTGCGGACTGCGGGATGAATGATATCAGCAGTTGTTTTTGCAAGTTCAATTTTTGAATAAACGATTCGATGTTTGTAATCAAAAAAAGGAGGCAGCAAGCGGCAGGAAATATATCCATACTTGTTAATCGCCGTTGAAAGGACCGAACCCCCATGTTCGCGGTACCACAGGGGATAATCAGTGCCACCACCAAAAAATGAAACGCGAAACGGAGTCTGACAAATAACCATTTTAACCTTCTCTGCAGTTTACAAAAATCTAAACATTTGAATAAACTGAATTTCGAATCATCTGATAACCCTTTAAAAGCTCTTTGATTCCTTTTTCTAAGTTGTGCTCAGCTCTCCAACCTGTCTTTTCCAATTTGGCGTTGGAGACGATGTAATCCCGCTTGTCAGGATCCTCCCCGATCGCCGCTTCCATGATCGTAAAATTGGGAACAAGCTTCTTGATTGCTAAACAAAGTTCCATTTTGGTCATGTTAGCCTCAGATAGACCGACATTATAAACTTGGCCCTTCATTCGGTTGAAATCTTCAATCCCAAGAAGAAATGCTGAAATGACATCTCGAACATGCACATAGTTGCGGCGAAAGTGAGACTCAAAGAGAACAATGAAGCGATCATTGTGAGCTCGGTACACGAAATCATTGACCAACAGATCTAGTCGCATCCGCGGAGAAATTCCAAAAACAGTCGCTAGCCGAAAACTGATTGAGTTTTCTCTTTCCATCAAAACTTTTTCGACTTCAACTTTGTGTTGAGCATAGAGGGACATAGGGTTCAGAGTCGACTTTTCATCACAAAAACCATCCCCTCCGCCATTCCCGTAGGCAGAGTTTGTCGTTGGCATCAAGATTTGCTGTGAGGAGCTCGCCAACTGAAGCATCTTCAAGGGGGCATGAAGGTTAATTGTCTCAGCTCCCACGGGATCTTTTTTGCAAAGTGGCGCTCCGACCAAGGCAGCGAGCGGAACGATGATATCCGCGTTTTTTAATTGAGCCTTCATCAAAGACTCGTCACGCACATCTCCGTTGACGAGATTCAGATTTGGATGGGCCATAACGTGTCCCAAGGAAACCTGTTTGTACATAAAGTTATCCAACACAGTGACCTGATAGCCACGCGATAAAAATTCAGCGACCATCAGTGAGCCAATGTATCCAGCTCCACCTGTGACAAGAATTTTCCTCGCCATGAGTTTTTCCTTTTTCGCAAAAATGCACTGTGATATTGAAAGCCTGTCCCCATTTCACATTCTACATGAATTGCGGAATAGACCCTAGGTTCAAACTCTTTGAAATCTGAAACCAGTCTAAACTTATCGTTTGGTCCAGTGGTACCTATCTCCTGCCTTGGACGAATGTCTAAAAGCTTTGAAAAAAATAGCGGCCGAGGAAAATTAAAGAGAGCTTTAATGGTGAGGTGTCCGCATGTCGATTGACCTACCCTTGATGCACAATAATATTTCACGAAATGATTTAGACACTGTCATTGAATTTCTCAAAGGTGATCCGATTCTCACTCAATCGAAAAACGTCAAAGCTTTTGAAGCCGAGTGGTCGAACTGGTTGGGCACCAAGTATTCTGTGTTCGTCAACTCAGGATCTTCAGCAAATATTCTGACAATGGCCGCACTCCGCTACCTCAAGGGTGAAGGAGAAGTGATTGTTCCCACTTTGACCTGGGTCTCTGATATCACAAGCGTCTTGTATGCCGGACTGAAACCGGTATTCGTAGATATCGATCTTCAGCATTTAGGAATGGCCACGGAACAAATTTTAAAATCCATCACTCCGCAAACGAGAGCTGTTTTCATCACCCATGTTTTGGGTTTCAATGCGCTCAATGATCTGCTCTTAAAAGAACTCAAAGCGCGTGGTATTTTGCTGATTGAAGATGTCTGCGAATCACATGGTGCGACTCACAATGACCAGCGACTTGGATCCTTCGGTTTTGCCTCAAATTTTTCTTACTATTATGCACACCACATGTCGACCATCGAGGGCGGCATGGTTTGCACCAACGACGAAGAGTTTTATCAAGTGATCAAAATGCTCCGGGGCCATGGAATGCTACGCGAGTCTTCACAGGACAGTCTCAAACAAAAAGTCATCAAGCAGAATCCATCCCTCAATCCTGATTTTATTTTTGTTTATCCAGGCTTCAACATGCGAAGCACTGAAATCAATGCGGTTATGGGTTTGAATCAACTGAAGCGCTTGGACAGCAACAATCAGAAACGAGTGGAAAATTTTCGCCTGTTTCTGGACAAATTAGATCCTTCTAGATTCTACGTGGATTTCCAGGAAAAGGGATCCGTCAACTATGCTTTTACTCTGATGCTCAAAGAAAATGATGAAGTCCTGAGAGGTCGTATTGAAGCAAAACTGCGAGCTGAAAAAGTGGAATTTCGTCGTGGTATGAGTGGTGGAGGCAATCAGTTGCGCCAACCTTACCTCACTGATTTTTTCAAAATCAAACAAGATCCGACAAAATTTCCTGTAGTTGATCGAGTTCACTTTTTTGGCAGTTACATCGGAAATTTCCCAGGGCTAGAAAAACAAAAAATAGAAGCGCTCTGCAAACTTGTCAATTCAGTCTAGATCCGATCAGCTTGAAATTCGAGCCTCGCGCAAAATTGATTTTGATCCCAGATCGTTTTGCTCATGTAAATCTTCACGACTGCCAATATGAAAAATGTAGTTATCTTTCAAACCCATGGCTTTGAATTCCACAGGTAAACGATTTCTCAGTATCAGTTCGCTCAAAATTGAATCGACTCCGCCTTTTGTGACAAAGCCTTCTTCCAGACTGATAATTTTTTTGTATTGGGAAAGCTTGGC
>JAYUCD010000030.1:0-12858 GCA_043740515.1 Bdellovibrio sp.
AATTGCCAGAGAACTCGAAGAACTTAGTCGGAAGAAACGCCACTTAGAGACAGAACTTGAAAGTTTGAAAGCTAAAGAATTTGAAAAAGGTGAAGTTGATGATGCGATCAATGACCTAAAGAATCGCCTAGGGTCATTCCGTAAGGGCTGGATAAAGGCGTCAGCCGTGATGAAGAAGTCTTTGCTGAAGGATCTGGTTTACTTCGTCCTCGTCGGCCCTAAGGGGCTTAAAATTCAATTCCGCTTGAAGCACGATCTGAATAAAGACGTCACCCCTGAGGAGTTAACGGCGGCAAAGATTTTTGAAAATAACGTCATTGATTTATCGGAAAAAAGGCAAAAAAAATCCGAAGAAGCGGAAGCTCCTTCGGAATCTAAAAATTCTAACAACTTGGCGATCCGTGGTTCGCAAGTCGTTGGAATTGGTAGGGGGCGAGGGATTCGAACCCCCGGTCCGCCGGTTATGAGCCGGCTGCTTTAACCAACTAAGCTAGCCCCCCGCTTGAGATCTCGTGGCAATCACTCACTTTAACAAAGTGTATCGGGAAATCAATGCGCAGAAAAGCAAACCGGGAAAAGAAAAAGGCTCCGTTTCGCGGAGCCTTTTAAAAACTAAGAGATTGAGAGCATGGGATCAGCTGTCCATGAAGGTTTTGAGCTTGTTCGATCGCGACGGATGGCGAAGCTTGCGCAGCGCCTTGGCCTCGATCTGACGAATTCTCTCTCTGGTTACGTTGAAATCCTGTCCCACCTCTTCCAAAGTGTGATCGGATTCTTCGCCGATACCAAAACGCATCCGCAGAACTTTCTCTTCTCTTGGAGTCAAAGTCGAAAGGACCCGGCGAGTTTGCTCAGCCAAATTCAAATTCACAATCGCCTCAGAAGGATTGATGACCTTCTTGTCCTCGATAAAATCGCCCAAGTGAGAATCTTCTTCTTCACCCACCGGTGTTTCAAGCGAGATCGGCTCTTTAGCAATTTTGAGAACTTTGCGAACTTTATCGACTGGCATGTCCATCTTCTCGGCGATTTCCTCAGGGATCGGCTCACGGCCTAGCTCCTGAACCAGATAACGCGAAGTTCGAACCAGCTTGTTGATCGTCTCGATCATGTGAACCGGAATTCGAATTGTGCGCGCCTGATCGGCAATTGCTCGAGTGATGGCCTGACGAATCCACCAAGTGGCATAAGTCGAAAATTTGTAGCCCCGACGGTATTCAAATTTATCAACGGCTTTCATCAAACCAATGTTGCCCTCTTGAATCAAATCCAAGAACTGCAGACCACGGTTGGTGTATTTTTTGGCGATAGAAACCACAAGACGCAAGTTTGCTTCGACCAATTCAGCTTTCGCCGCATCCGCCTCGCGCTCGCCTTTCCAGATGGCCGTGTAGGTTTCCTTGATCCAAGTGTAGTTCATCTCGGTGTCTTTTTGCAGGCGATCGAGACGCTCGTGTCCGTCCTGAGCTTGAATCACGTAAGATTTAAATTTGTTGTAATTCAGACCTGTGTCTCGAGTCATCTTCAGCAATTCTTTTTCATTGCTCTCGATTAGCTTCAAGCGCTCGACCAAAGCAGGAACATCTTTTGAGAAAGTCTTCTCCGTTCCATCTTTGATTCGTCGACGCAAAGTCACCATTCGATTCAACAAGTTTTTAAACTTGATGACGATTCGATTGATTGTCTTTCGGTTAAAATTGATGCTTTCGAAATTCGCCATCAGCTTTTCATTCAGAGCTGTGAGCTCTTTCATCACGACTTCTTTTTGCGTAGCTGGAATGCTTTCATTTTGAAGTGCCGCAAAAGATTTAGCCGAATTTTTTTGATACTCAGTTACAGTTCCGATCAATTCATGAATTTTATCGATGTATTCTTTTTCGTCGTACTGAGTTTCTTCGTCCTCAAGGCCACGAAAGATTGCTTTGATTTTGATTCGACCTTCATCGAGACGTTTTCCAAGATTAATGATTTCGACCGTTCCAATCGGCGACATCAAAATAGCGCGAACGATCTCTCGCTCCCCTTTTTCGATTCGTCGAGCGATTTCCACTTCTCCTTCACGAGTCAGAAGTGAAACAGATCCCATCTTGCGCAAATACAAGCGAACCGGGTCATTGCCTTTGACGTCTTCGCTTTCAGCTTTTTCATCTTCGTCAGCTTCTTCGTCCTCTTTGTCAGGATCTGCTAAGAAGCCTTCTTTTTCTTCGTCACCCTTGAGCTCGGACATGTCAGTGATGACAACTCCGTTGACCTCAAGTGCTTGCATGAAAGAGTCGAGAACGCTTGCCAAAATAATTTCGGGCGGAAGCAGTTCATTGATCTCTTCAATCGTCAGAGATCCTTTTTCTTTGGCGAGCTTCAAGAAACGCTGTGTTTCTTCTTTGATGAGCGTGTCTTGCTCAGCTTGGCTCAACTCTTTTGAGCTTTCTTCTTTCGAGTTTGATTTCATCCAGCTTCCTTTTTCGATTCAGATCGTCGACTTTTAAATATTTCTTTTCAAATTTTTTTAAATTTAAAATTTTTAGGACTTTCCGATCAATCCCAATTTATTTAAATTCAATTCTTCTTTTTTCAAATCCATCAGCGCCTGTTTCATTTCATCGAGCTTGAGTGGATCCGGTTCTGTTCTTAACTGCTGAAGAAGATTTTTTTGTTTCGATAAAATTAAACTCAATTTAATTTTTCGGACGCAGTCGAGAAGCAATTTCGAATCATCTCCATCTCGTGACAAGGACTGTGGATCGACGATCAACCACTCTGGATGATCGACAAATGAGGCCAGAAGACTGGTTAATTTATCAAACTTATCAGGTGCTTGTCTAGAAACCTCTGCAGCTCTTTTCAGCAGCTCTCGCACTCCAGGTTGGGGAACTTCATCGATGATGTTGGCGGAAAGGACAATTTCAAAGTTGGCATGGTTTTTCAATGCAAGTCCCAGAAGCAAGCTCTCCGCGGGCGACGCCCCTTTTAATTTGATTTGATCGAGATTTTCAGCGGCCGAACTCTGTGCGGATTGCTGGAGAGCTTTTTGCACTGACTGCGGATTTTCAGGAGCATTTGTTGGGCTTGAGGGCCCTTTTCCTCTGGAAAATGACTCTGTAATTTGTTTCTGCCCAAAGTCATTTTTACTCGGTAGGACGGCTTCGCTCAACCATTTTAGGTCGACTGCCATCTTTTCCGAGGCCTCCCGAAGGTAAAGTTGGCGCAAACGCTGATCCTTGATCGAAGCAAAAATTGGTCGAAGCTGGTTGCTCAGCCGTACTTTTTCCGAAGCCTCGCCTCGGTAGCCGTGAAGCCATCTTTGCAAAATCAGCGAAAAAAGATCTGGCGCCTTGGCAATTTCCTGCTTCAAAACTTCAACTCCGTTGGCTCTCACAAAGTCATCGGGATCTTGATTATCGGGAAGCACCAAGCCTCGCGGATAAACGTCAGACGCTAAGAGCAGCGGTAGGCTTCGCTCTGCCGCCTCTTGTCCCGCACTGTCGCCGTCAAACAGCACGACGATATTTTTTGTAATCCGCTGGAGCAATCGTCCATGATCCGGAGTCATCGCAGTTCCCATAGTCGCGACCACATTTTGAATTCCAGCTTGATACAGGGACACGAGATCCATGTAACCTTCGACGACGATGGCTTGATCTTCACTGCGAATATATTTAGCAGTTTCCGACAAACCATAGAGAACTTTGCTTTTGTGAAACACCGCCGTCTCTGGCGAGTTCAAATACTTCGGCTCGCCTTGCGCTGTGATTCTGCCACCGAATGCGATGGGCTCTCCCATGGTCGAAAAAATCGGAAACATCAATCGCTCGCGAAACAAATCAAAGTAGCCAGATTTGCCATTGGAGCGAGCCTTCACCAACCTCGCATCTTCGGCAAGACTCATGGGAATACTTTTGGATTCGAAAAGTTTAACCAGACCATCCCACTCTTCAGACGAATAACCAATTTGGAAAGTCTCGATGATCTCAGGAGTGAGATTTCTTTTTTTTGCGTACTCGCGAACGGGATGCGATAAAGATAAGCGTTTGAAATTTTCATGAAAAAAACTGGTTGCGAGTTTGTTGACTCGGCCGATTTGTTTTTTGACTTGAGCGGCGGCATCCAGGGCAGATGCTTCTTGCTCGTTTACCTGCGGTAATGCGATGTTCGCTCGGTCGGCTAGGTACTCGACTGCTTCTCGGAAAGACATGCCGTTGTATTGCTGAAGGAAGGTGTAGATGTTGCCTTTTTTGTGACAACCGAAGCAATTGTAGACTTGCTTGATTTCTGAAACGGAAAAGCTGGGCGTCTTTTCGGGATGATCCGGAAAAGGACAGCGGCCCATCAAGCCACCACCAGCAGGTTTCAGTTGCGAGTACTGAGAAATAATATCGACGAGGTTGTTGGCCTCGGACACTCTCTCAATAAACTCTGGATTGAACTTCATTGAGCCTCGAAATTCGGTTTCAAAATATTAAGCTATTAAGTAAGTAAAAAAGTAAAAGCTTGAGAGTGCTAAGCCAGTTTGGCTTTGATCAACTCGCTTACCAGTTTGTTATCGGCTGTGCCGCCGGTTTTTGCCATAACTGATTTCATCACCGGACCCATGTCCTTGATGCTGCTCGCTTTCATTTCGGCAATCACTTGAGCGACGATTTTCTCGACCTGCTCTTTGTTCATTTGCGCTGGCAAGTAAGCTTCGATGACTTTCAATTCAGCTTGCTCTTTGTCGGCCAAATCTTGGCGATTCGCTGTTGTGAATTGCTCGATGGATTCTTTTCTTTGCTTCACCAATTTGCGGATCACGCTCATCACGTCTTCGTCGCCGATGGCTTCTGGGCGCAATTCGATTTCACGATTTTTGATGGCGGCTTGCATGAAGCGAATGGTGTCCAGTTTCACTTGGTCTTTTTCGCGCATGGCTGCTTTCATGTCGTTCATAATTTGGTCACGAATTGGCATTAGGTCCTCCGGAAAAGTCTGATGATCTGTAATCATCACCCGATAAATAAAGGGGGAAACCGTTCACCACGAATTTCCCCGCTTTAAAGTTTAAAGAATAAAAAACTATTCGCCGAAAGTTCGACGAGATTTCTTTAATGCACGTTTGCGTGCAGAAATAGATTTCTTTTTCAAACGAACGCTAGGTTTTTCAAAGTGTTCACGCTTTTTCACTTCTGAAAGAATTCCGGCTTTTTCGCATTGTTTTTTGAAACGACGGAAAGCTGATTCGAAGCTTTCACCATCTTTAAGTTTTACCATTGCCATGGAAATATCACCCGCCTTTCCTTTGAGATTTCTGAAGACAATTTTTTGGTAAGAATCGTCAGATGGAACAGGGTATAACAAACCAAGTCCGTTTTTTCCAATAGATTTCAGGATTTGACCGACTTAATATGAGGAGACTTGCCCAAAATTTATGCAAGTCGTCGGGAAATCCATGTCGTCCAAGCCTCCAAAATCTGAAAATCACGAGTTTTGGATGCAAAAAGCCCTGAAACTGGCAGCCAATGCAGCTTTGCGAGGCGAAGTCCCAGTCGGCGCCGTCTTGGTTAAAGACGGAGTCCAAGTCGCCTGCGCCAGCAATCGCCGAGAGGAATGGCACACGCCTTTAGGACATGCGGAACTGATGACTTTGCAACGAGCTTCACAATCTTTAAAAGCGTGGCGTTTGGGAGGCTGCACTTTGTATGTCACCCTAGAACCATGTCCAATGTGTGCGGGCGCTTTGGTGCAAGCCCGAGTCGACCGCGTCGTCTTCGGAGCTTTGGATCCAAAAGGTGGAGCCATGCACTCGCTCTACAAAATCGGCAGCGATCCAAGATTGAATCATCAAATTGAAGTCATCAGCGGAGTGCTTGAATCCGAAAGCTCAGAAATGCTCAAAGCTTTTTTCAAAAAACGTCGCGCCGAAAAACGCGATGGTAAGTCAGAAAATTAATTGGACTCTTTTTTCTCTTTCAAATTTCCAGAATTAATTAAATTAGGATTTGCCTGTTTAATGCTCAAAGGAAGCGGCCCTTTAAATAAAGCGGCTGCCTATGGAAAATTCGATGAAATCGGACAATTTAAAGAATTCGTTTCTCAAGTTCGGGATAAAAACGAGAATCCCGGAGTGCTTCTTCATAAGCTTTGACGAAAGAATCTTTGCCTTGGCGATCTTTGGGCCAGACTCGGTCGATGAGATTGAGAGCTGAATTTTTATTGCCCGAATAAATCAGATCTGTGATGGCTTGCAGAAAAGGTTGAGGAAATTCAGACTCCGCTGCGTGGGACAATTCCTTTTGCCAAAATTCGACTTTTTTATTGTTTGCAGTCAGAAGGAATGAAGGCGCTTTTCGCATGAGTTCTGTCGCCACTTCATAGCGACCGTTTCGGTATTTTAAAATGATGTGTCCGGTTGCCGAGGTGGCAAAACTTGCAAATCTATAAGCGAGGAAATCGTCTTCAACTTCAATCTCAGGTATGCCATCGCCGTCGATATCTTTCAGGAGTGGAATAAAACTGCCGCCTGCCACATCTGCGAGGCTTCGGAAGCCATCATCGAGATCAAAAATCTTGAGTGTAAAGCAGCAATGTGCGCCACCACTCCATTTCGAGATTGTAAGAGTGAGGTGCCCACCCTTTCCCAAGCGCATGAATGGAGTCTCTTCTCTGTCTGGATTGGCACCGAAATAATAGTGACTACCAATTTCTTCATCTCGGTAAACCACACGATTTTGTTTTTTAACCTCGACAAAATGACAAAGAAAATCTCCGGCATGACCAAGCGTGATTTTAAAGCCAGCCTGCTGTTTTGATTTTTCAATGACAGGCGTGTCTCGACAAGGATTCTCAGCGGGTTCTGGCAGATCCGTCGAGGCAGCAAAGGCGGAGATTAGGAAAAATAGGGACGCGCCAAGGGCGATTATTTTTTTTTGCATTGAGACAGTGCCTCATATTTTTCTACAAATCTTTGGAGCAGCTCTTTTTGGCGCTTCGGTTCCGCTTTTGATAGCCCTTTGTATTCGGCGACTGCCTCAAGCCAAGAGGCTTCCTGGCGAAGTTTTGAGGACGCGAGTTTTTTTTTGTGAAAGAGCCATCGAATTCCGCTGCAAATATTGATGTTTGGATCATTGAGCTCAGCCTTGGAGGCATTAACAAAATGATCTTTGAGCTCGCCCTTTGCATCGCCAAGAGACTTTCTCCCTTGATTATTTATTTGCATCAAGCCTCGCGCGCTATCTGAATTTTTTGGATTGAACAGTGATTTTTCATCAAATTTTGATTCACTCGCGATCAGCGCTTTTGCTAAATTTGGATCAAGCGGCACATTGGGTATGAGAACTTCATTCCAATATTGAACCCATCCGCCAATCAGCTTGTCAAAATCGTTTCCTTTTGGAAAATTTAAATCGAGTGCGCAGGGTTGGTGTTTAACCCCAGCAAAATTCTGTTGAGCGATTTCTTGAATCTCCTCAGGATAAAGATGATCTTTTCCTGATCGATTCTTTGCACAATGATTATGTCTAGTAGTAATTGAGCCAAGGGGATTTCTTTTGCTCGGCTTGGTGCGCAGTGGATGGGTTCGTACCCAATGCGCACCGTATGGGCATACTCGCCAGTGATGCAGGGTCGGAGTTTTATTTAATTCTGCAAGTTGCCTGGAAAGATTGGCAAAGCGTGCAATGTCTTTTTCTCTCGATTTAAAGTTTCGTTCTTGCTCTTTGACGAGCTTCGGGAAATTGTCGAGCGCCCGTTGAAGTTGTTTATCGACTTTAGGTTTCGTTTTAGGCATTGGCTATGTTTTCACTTTCAGGAATTTTTTCGCAAACACCGCAGCTTCTCTTTCAGACAGTTGTTCGAATATTTCTCTTGAAATGATGAATTTAGGTGAGACTGCGGAGTTGTCAAAGATAACCCAGCTATCAGCGAGGTCTCGATAGGCATTCCAAAAATTATTAAAAGAGCGCTTGTAACGTCGAATGACATCCCTGGTTGCGATATTGTGGCCACCCATTTCCACTCGTTTTTTTATTCTTGAGATATTTATTTTGGTATTTTCCGTGAACAAAAAATAGATTGTTACCTTGTAACCATATTTCTTTGCTTCACTTAAAAGTCGCAAGTAGGAAAGTCCTGAAAGTGTAGTTTCGAAGCCAAGGCTTTCTCTTTTTCGAATCCGTTCCTTTAATTCAGATAAAAAAATGCGCCCCGCTTGAAACGCAGCATCCGGTGAGTAAGCTGGCGAGACGCCAGAAGCGATGATATCTGGGTTCAGGTAATTTGTTCGTTTGAGTGTTCGTATAAGATAGGACTGAGCAAAAGTAGTTTTCCCACTTCCATTCGGCCCAGCTACAATTTCCAAATGGAGAGAATTTTGAGTGCGAGACATCCGGGCATGATATCAAGAAAAGTTGGAGTTCCCAAGCCGTTCAACTTAGGAACGATTGTTTTCTTTATGCTGCGTAGTATCTAACCTGTTGAAGAGTCAAGCAAATCTAGTGCTTTGGCGTATAGGATCTGACGATATGATTGATGAATATCGCAAACTGCCTGGACTTATCATTCAAATTTCGAATGATTTCAAGCTCGGATTAATTCGATTCTTTTTTCTCTTTCATACACTGAATCAACTCTTCGCCGGTTTTACCCATTTCCTTGCAAGTCTTCTTCGCATCCTTTGTCGTCATTTTTTTCGAGTCATCGCTTTGCGCGGTCGCTGGTTGAGCTTTTGGTTTTGAATCTTCAGCCTTCAGTCCCAGTGCAAGAAGAAAAACAGTCGCAGCCATTATTATTTTCATTTTACATTCCTTTGTATTTGTAACCTTTTTTTTCAAAAATCGCTTTGATCTGAACTCGTTTGTCGCCTTGGATTTCGAGCAAGCCTTCTTTGCCTTCTGTCGAGTAAGTTCCACCGACTCCACATTTAGCTTTCAATTCCTTGCACAGATCTTTGAGAAAAATTTCTTGTTTTGGAAGATTGTCGATCACGGTGACCGTTTTTCCGCCGCGTCCGCCTTTTTCAATTCGAAAAATTGCCACCCAGTTCGTGCTTTTCACAATCGATTCGGGTTCACATTTGCAGTGCCGTTTGAACTCTTTGCACTTGGCACATTTTTGATCTTTGAGGTCATCTGACCAGACGAGACGGTTGTTGCTCATTTTGGGAGGCTAACTTTTTCTCAAAAACTTTGCAATCAAGGCTTCGAACCCGAAGCCTGTCCCGCTGGCAAGTCTGCTTTTTCTGCTGCTTGAGCACTCTCTGATTTGAAATTCTCGAACTTCTCCCCGTCGAAGCGATAGAGCTGACCTTCGCCGTCCATGACTGTTGCCAAATTTACAGGGCGGCCCCAGATCACGAACAGGTTTTTCAAGGTATCCGTTAGGAAATCGGGTTGCATATCGATTCCTTCCCACTGATGACCGATCAGCAGTTCGCCGCGGTTTTCGAAATTTCCATCGAGGACTTTGATGATGGGTTGCCCGAAATTGGTCATGTGGAAAAGCAGTTGGGCTTTGATGGCCTTGAAATCTTTGGTGTCGACTTCGAACTGATTGGCCTTTTTGTTAAATTTGTAAACGAAAAGTTTGTTTTTTACACAGAAATCCTCGGTGAGAAACTCATCGATAAAAGTCACGTCGTTGTAAACCTTGCGGACCTCGAAGATTTTTTCACGGCCTAGATTTAATTTTTTGTCCCAGTGCTTGCGCTCTCGGATGTCATCGCATTGCTCCCAGTCTCGACCGAATTGTCCCTTGTCCCAGCGCTCTTCGATGTTTCGGATCAGCTCGATGCCGACCTTGTATGGATTGTAGCTCTGTGGATTCATTGCCACTGTGCCAGAATGATGATCGGCGAAATCGACGATCTCTGAATCGTTCATGATTTTTTCAGTCATCAATTTCGAGTGCCAGTAAGAAGCCCAGCCCTCATTCATGGTCTTGGTCATACCTTGAGGAGCAAAGTAATAAGATTCGTCACGGATGATTGAGAGCACGTCTTGCTGCCAGTCTTCGAGCGGCGCGAACTGCAAAAGGAATTTGAGAATATCTCGTTCTGGCTGTGACGGAAATTTTTGTTTTTTGGCGTGAGCATCCGACATCTTTTGCTTTTGCTCAGCAATGAAAGACGGCGGATTGATATAGTCTCGCATATACGTGCGATCGTATTTCAACATGAAGTTCGCATCCGACGGTGGTCGCTCTTCTTTTAGCACAATCGAAGTCGTCGCATAAACGCTATGACGATCAATCAGGTTTTCCACGCTCAGGCATTTGTCGATGAAAGTTTCAACCACGTCGACGCCGTAGCGATCCATATATCTTCGGATTCTTGTGGCGTGATTGGCCATGGAATCCATCATTTTGCGATTGGTTTTACCAAACCAGATGTTGTTCTTGAAAAAGTCGCAGTGACCGTAAACGTGGGCCATCACGAGCTTTTGATCCATCATTGCATTGCCTTCCATCAGATAGGCGTAGCAAGGATCGGTGTTGATCACCATTTCGTAAATTTTTGAAAGACCGTATTCGTAGGACTTGGAGAGATGTTCGTACTCCATACCGAATTTCCAGTGTGGATATCTCACTGGAAAACCGCCGTAAGCAGCAAACTGACTGATCTGATCGTAAGTCACCAGCTCGAAAACAGTTTCAAAACAATCGAGACCGGCGTCTTTAGCAATCTGGCAGATTTTTTTTCGCTCCGCTTCGAGCTCAGGTGTTAAATTAGCCATGGCTATTTTCCCTTTCCGAGAAAATCTTTGATCGAGTCTAAAATCTTGTCCCGACTTTCAATTTGGCTGAGAATGATTCGATCATCATTGGGAAAATCTTTTTGCAAGTCTTTCAGAAACTGACCCGATCCGTATTTGCTCTCAACTTGGCCATAGAAAAAGGCGTTGCAGTTGGGTAGAAAAAAGTCAGTCAGCAGCTTGGTACAAAGTCTTGTGTCTTCGCCGCTCCAATTGTCACCGTCTGAAAAATGAAAGGGATAAATGTTCCACTCGGTAGGATCGTATTCGGCTTCAATCAGTTCTTGGCAAAGTTTGTAAGCCGAACTGATCAGAGTTCCCCCCGATTCGCTGGTTCGAAAAAAAGTGTTTTCATCGACCACTTTTGCCGCTGCATCGTGAATGATAAATCGCGTTTCCAATCCTTTGTAATGCTTTCTAAGCCAAGCGTTGATCCAAAAACTTTCCAAGCGCACGATTTCTTTTTGCTCATCCCCCATGGATCCGGAGACGTCCATCATATAAATGACGACCGCTTTTGTCTGAGGCTTTGAAACCGGTTTGAAGGAGCGGTATTGCATATCTCGTTTGATCGGAATGATCACAGGATCTTCGGGATTGTAAGTTCCCGAAGATACATATCTCATCAGAGCTTTTTTGTAGGAAGATTTAAAATGTCGCAATCCGGAAGGGCCAACCGGAGCCAAGCCTGAAAATTTATTCTTCGTCGTATTGATATTCTTGAAACCTTTGGGCTGAATATTCGGAAGCTCCAGCTTCTCTCCCAAAATTTCAGCGAGCTCATCAATGCTTAGTTCTGCCTCGAGCATATGCTGACCTTCTTGATCGCCAGCTTGCCCCTGGCCATCGCCCGGCTCACCGACTCCATCTCCAGGCTTGCCTTCGCCTTGGCCGACCCCACCTTTTTGCTTGGGGCCATAGCGAAAGGTCGGAATATCAATATGCGGGAGTGGGATTTTGATGAAATCTTTTTCCCGCTTGCCGATCATTTCACCTTGGGTGACAAAGCGTTTGAAGTCCTGCTTGATCTTCCCTTTGATGATATCGCGAAAGCGGTTGTGGTCTTCTTTTATCGACACGGGATTTGAGCGGCTTTATGGGCCACTCCCTCCATTATTTGTTTTTCACATCTCCGCGAGCAAAAATGCTGGCGACATAGTGAAGAACGTCTGTCGCAGAAATCTCGTCATAGCCAAAATCTTTGATCAATCGAGTTTTCACAATATCGATTTTTTCCTGAGTGTCTTTATCAACAACCGAAGAAACCAATGAAGTGAGCTTGATGCTGTCCTTCTGATCTTCAAAAAGTTTAAGCTCAAGTGCCTTGTGCAATCTCTCGTTCATCTTGTAATTGAATTTCTTTCCGTCCAAAGACAAGGCTCCGATGTAATTCATAATCTCACGTCGGAAATCTTCTTTGCGCGAATCCGGAATCTCAATCTTCTCTTCAATCGAGCGCATCAATCTTTCATCTGGCTCTTCATCCTGCCCGGTGAACTGATTGCGAACTTTTTCTTTCTGAGTATAGGCCTTCAAATTATCAATGTAGTTGGCGCAAAGCCTTTGCAGCGCACTTTCATCGGCACTGATCGCTCTCTGAACTTCACCTTTGATGATCTCTTCATATTCCTGCTTAACCATGCCGAGCAGCTCTCGGTAATCCGCCTTGAGCTCTTCATTCGAAAGCAAAGAGTGCGTCTTTAAACCGCTGTCCAATTCATTCATAATCATAAATGGATTCACAGAGCCACGGTTGCTCTGTTGAGCGGCCACGATCGCGTTGGAAAGCTTGTCTTGAATGTAGCGTGGAGAAATCCCCTCGAGACCTTCCCGCACCGTTTCTTTTCGCAGCTCTTTGACATTGTCCTCGGTATAATTGGCCAAAGTTTTTCCATTGTACAGCTTCAGTTTCTGCATCCGAGTCAGATTCGCCTTTTTCGGTTTTTCCAGCCGAGTGAGAATAGCCCACATGGCCGCCATCTCAATCGTGTGCGGAGCAATTGAAATGCCTCGCAATTTTTGCGAATTGAAATCTTTCTTATAGATATTGCATTCTTCCTTCCACTTGGTGATGTAAGGAATATCAATTTTTACTGTTCGATCACGAAGTGCTTCCATGAATTCATTGTCTTGCAGTCTG
>JAYUCD010000031.1:0-13242 GCA_043740515.1 Bdellovibrio sp.
CGTCGAGAAAAAAATCAAGCGAGTCGAAAAAATGGCTCGCACCACGACGGACTCGAAATTGAAAATGGAATTCGATGTGACTCAACGAGTGTTTGAAGCTCTTGGCAAAGGATTACCTGCTCGTTCGGTTGTGCTGAATGAGCTCGAAGAACCTTACCGTCGTGATTTGCATTTGCTGACTTCGAAACCTGTGCTCTATGCTTGCAATATTTCGGACACAGATTTTGCAGCTGGTGGAAATCAATGGGTGAAAGATGTCGAGAAGCGAGCCTCTGAAGAAGGCAACAATACCATTATGATTTGCTCAAGCATGGAAGCAGAAATTGCTCAGTTGCCAAAAGAAGAACAAATTGAATTTTTGTCTTCAATGGGTGCCACAGAGCCCGGCTTGAATCGACTGATCCGCGAAGCTTATGTGTTGTTGGGTTTGCAAACTTACTTTACGGCGGGAGTTAAAGAAGTACGTGCTTGGACGATTCGCAAAGGCACCAAAGCACCGCAAGCAGCCGGAGTGATTCACACGGATTTCGAAAAAGGCTTTATCAGAGCCGAAACTTATCACTGCGAAGATTTATTTCATTTCAAAAGTGAGCAAGCCGTGAAAGACGCCGGTAAATACCGGGTTGAAGGAAAAGAATATATCGTCAAAGACGGCGATGTGCTTTTCTTTCGGTTCAATGTTTAAAGGCCGTACTCGCCGAGCACCAAGTATTTCAGGTAAACGGTTTTTGATTCAGTCACCGAGAGCGAATAGGAATAGTGGATTTTTCCATTGGGCTCGGTGAGAAAAGTTTCCTCTGCGGGTGAGCCCAAAAATATTTTTGAATTGGTTGCTGTCTGGAGATATCGATAGCCTGGATAGACCTGGTTATGGAACGAGACTTCCTGTGGCATTGACCATTCCGTCAAAGATTCTGCTTCTGAAATCAAAGTGGCTTCACCTAGGGCAGGTTCAATTTTTAATTTCAGAGAAGATAAATAATTTTCAACCCTAGCTGCAATTTCATTTTGCGCATCTTGTACTGATAAAAAAGCTGAGCAGAGATAAATCTCGCGGCCTTGATTGGTGCAAATGTAGTTTTTTGATCGGAGTTGCTGCACGCGTTCGCTGCCGGCACTGTTCGACGCGTAGACAATTTCGAAACGCTTTTTTGCAGCCACTTGAAAATTTTTGAATGAGTAAAGTCCGGGAGCCATGGGCTTTGGAGTCAAAACTGCAAAACCTGACAGCGAAACAAAGAAAGTCATTGTGAGTAGCAAATATTTCATAGAGCCTCCAAGTCATCACTATAGGACAGATGTTTCCAGAGTCAGCAAAATTTGTCAGACTTTGCCGGGTCATCGACGCAGGATTTCAACTTAAGAATATTTCTCCCATTTGAGTCTGGGATCCTGAGACTTGCGAAAACTCTCTAAACAAATATTTAAAGAAAGAACTGTGAGAAAGAGAATTGCGGCTGGAGCCAGAAGCAAATGCGGGTAATTGGCGAGAGCTTTCCAGCCCTCTTGCATGAGCGCGCCCCAGCTCACGGCGGGCGATTTGACTCCGAATCCAAGGAAGCTGAGAAGCCCTTCGGCGAGAATGGCATGGGGAATCTGCAAGCTCCAGTAAATGAGGATTGGTGAAAATAAATTCGGTGCGAGATGTTTGAGGAAAATTCTGGGCTGGCTTGCTCCCATAGCTCTTGCCGCCTCAACATAGTCTTGCGATTTTTCAGCAAGAATTAAATTGCGAGTTAGTTTTGAGACCGGCATCCAACTTGAGAGGGAAAGCACCCAGAACAAGACGAAAAAAGCCGAGCTTGAATTGGACTGCGACTTGAGAGTTAGAGCCAACACAGCCATAAACATTAGGGACGGCAATGACATCAACACTTCTGAGACTCGCATCATTAAAGAGTCCAAGGGACGAGGTCCCATAGCTGAAACTCCACCGTAAATGAGACCCAAGAAAAGAGCCATCAGTGAGCTCGAGATTCCGATTCCCAGGGAGACTTGGGCACCTTGAAATATTCGCAGCAACAGATCTCGGCCGAGAGAATCTCGGCCGAGAAGCGTTCCTCTCAAGGGGGCCTCTAAGCTTTGGGAAACAGAGATGTCAGAACCAGATGTTGAAAATAAAAGAGCCCAGACAACTCCGAGTCCCACAGCGAATAAAAAAAGCAAGGCTAACTTTTTCAAAGTGCTTTTACTCTAGGGTCGGTTGCGAATATAAGAAGGTCAGTGATCAGTTGGGTAAGCATCAACACGACCCCATAAAACAAAGTCAGTCCCAAGATGAGCGGCCAATCACGATTCAAGACACTGTCGATAAAATGAAATCCTAAGCCCGGAATTGCAAATAAAATTTCCACCAGAAAACTTCCCGATATCAAACTGGCGATCAATGGACCAACTTGCGTAAGAAAAGAAGTCAGTGAATTTTTGAGAGCCCATTTCAGCAAAATTTGCTTTTGAGAAAAGCCAAGCGATCGTGCAGTTTGAATGTATCTTTGCTCAAGCACCAAATCCAAACTGCTGGTGAGTACTCTGGACAGAGCAAGTGTTGGCTTGAGAGCCAGCACTAAAATCGGAAGGACGTAACTGATGGGACTTTCGAGCAGAGCAACAGGCGTCCAGTTGAGATAAAACCCAAAAAACCAAATCAGAAAGGGACCCATTGCTAAACTTGGAAGTGAGATCAAAACGAGCAGAACAAAATCTGAAGACTTTCGATATTTGAAGTTGAGTCTGCTCAGCAAACTGAAAAGCAAAGCACCAAGAAAAGAGATGGCAAGAGCTGCAACTCCCAATGTCGCCGAGATCTGGCCAAATTCTGAAATGAGAGAGAGTACAGATCTTCCAACAAAATGCATCGAGAAACCAAAGTCACCCTGGATGACGTGTTGAAGATAAAGTTCGAGCTGTGATCCAAAGCTTTCATGAATTCCATAGAATTTTTCAAGTTGGGCTTGGATCAGCGGACTGAGATTCTCCGTTTCATTCAAGGGACTTCCGGGAAGAAATCTCAAAAGTCCGAAGGTCACGAAAAACAGAATCAGCAGATTGAGGAAAAATTGAAAAATTCGGAGAGCCAGTGGTCTTAGATATCTTCCCATGTCTCTTTGGTCGCCACTTTCTCTGGAACTTTCATTTTTAAAGCATCACTGAGGTAAGATAGGGAATCTTTCTTGTTGCTGTAAAGAATTGAATAGACCTGATAATTTGAGACAACTTTTTTGACATAATTGCGAGTTTCAAGAAATGGAATGTGTTCCACAAACTCATCCACATCGAGATTTCCAAAATTGGCAAGCCATGCCTTCACTCGGTGAGGACCGGCATTGTAAGCAGCGGCAATCAGAGGAATGTTCTTATCGAATTTTTTCTCCAGGCGCTGTAGGTAGCGAGCCCCGATTTTTACAGAAACTTCAGGCTCCAGCAAAGTTCTTGGATCAAAAGCTTTCTCATTGAGCATCTCGGCGATCTTCATTCCAGTTCCCGGCATGACTTGCATAAGGCCAAGTGCTCCAACCGGAGAAATAACGTCTCGTTTGTAAATGCTTTCAGCTCGCATGATTCCCCAGACAAGTTCAGAGGGAACATCCATCTGCTTTGAATATTTCATGACGAGGGAAGAGTAAGCTTTGGGATAAGCGTACTCCCACAAATATCGAACTCCATCGAGACCGTGGAGAGCTCTTTGTGAACCGAAATAAACCTGTGCAATGTAAGCCGAGCGATTGAAGTTCTCGACTGTTTGGTACTCTTGCATGAGGTTCTTGAGGTAATCTTTGTTGCTCGTTTTTCTCTCGATATCATAGAGATCCCATTTGGCCCAGTCGTTCAATCCTAAAATCATAAGGTCTCGGGCGCGCTCAAATCTTTTCACCAAGACCGGATTGGCAAAAGAAGGCTTGGCTTCAGGCTGCTCAACTGGCGCTGGATTTTCCTCCTCAGAAATAAACATTGCACCTTCCCCCGGAGCCGTCAGTGCCGGTCGAGGTGATTCGGATTCATGTTCTACGGCCAAAGCTTTTGCTGCTAAACTTTCTTCTGTTTCGTTTTCTTCTCCGCTGGACACTGGCTCATCGGAAGTGATGGTCTCAAACGAAGTGAAACGCGTGATTCTCCGCGACTGATCGGAGAAAGCCAATCTCTGGGGCTTCGGAGATAATTTTTCTAATTTCTTCAAGCGGTATTGAGCTGCAATCGAATAGTAACTGATCAGCTGGTCTTTAGCCAAAGACTCGAACAAGGGGCGCGCCTGATTAAAATTTTCCATGCGAAAGTAACTCATGGCCATCCAATAAGTGACTCGGTCTTTCGGAAAAGATTTCCAACCTTTTTTCTTGGCTTTGAAATCTTTCAAAAGAACAGCCATGCTCTCTTCAGCTCCTTGGTAATCACCCTTCAAATAGCGCAGCCAAGCAAGATGCCATTTTGCATCTCGAGAAAGACCCGAGCCAGCGTAAACTTTCATAAATTCTTGAAATTTTCTCGCAGCTCCATCGTAATCTTGAAATTGATAGCTCATGAATGCTGCTTGATAGAGAGCTTGCTTGCCGAATTTTCCTCGCGGTGCCAATTTGTAAACTGAATAATAAGTGCCGACAGCTGCTTGATACTCGCCCGCTCGTGCCGAGGTATTCGCAAGCATGTTCAGATATCCTACATCTGTCTTATGACTGTCGTAATAAGGCAGAAGCAAGTCCAAAGCTTTTTGCACTTCGCCTTCATGAAGCCAGAAACCAACTTCTAGTTTGTCGAGGTCATATTTATCAGCGGCTGAAGTTTGAGTTCGCAAACTTTGAATTTCAGCATAGGCTTTTTTTTCCATCCCCGCCCACTGCAAACTTCGAATGCGATTTCTCCGATCCTCATGACTGACGGGGCAACGAACCGGCTGATTTTCGATCAAATTTTGTGAAATCTGCGCTCCCCAAGTTTCGACTTTGGCGTTGTGCGGATAAGTCGTGTAAAGCTTTTTCGCCCATTTGCAAAATGGACCTGCGGCGCCCATGCCATGCTCGGCTACAGCTAAATAATAAATTGTTTCTGGATAACTTTCTTCGTTTCGTTGACGGCGCTCGAGCTGCGACAGTAATTTTTTTGCCTGTTTGAAATTTTTCTCGTCCAAATTGATTTTGGCCAATTGAAACTGTGCCTCCAACTGCATGCGAGTATTAGGAGAAAGATCCAGGATCATTTGATATTGCACTTTGGCTTCATGATAAAGCTGAGCTTGAGTCAGCAACTTTCCATAAAAATAATGGACGTACTCATGCAAATTGTTTTTATCCTTCAGGAGATCCTTAAAAATATTTTGTGCGAGCTCGGTCTTTCCCTGATCCAGTGCCAATAAAGCTTTGGCCATCAGCAAAAGTTTCTTTTCTTCAGCATCCTGAGTTTTTGAAATCTCAAGATCAATATCGGCAAACTTTTTTTCTTGATCTTCTTTTTTTGCCGATTGAAATTTTTCTCGATAATGACGAAACTTGCTCAAAAAATCAGATTGTCCGAAGGCCGGAGCTGAAACCAGAAAAGTGTTGAAAAATAGGCTGGAAATGATCAATTTGGTCAGTGCATTCTTCATATTGATTTGTCTCATGTGTGTTCCCATGATAGCGAAGGGGTATGGCAAAGTCGAAGAACAAAACAGTTTATGTTTGTCAAAATTGCGGCGCTCAAAGACCTCGCTGGGAGGGCCGTTGCACTGATTGTGGTGCTTGGAATTCGCTGGTCGAGGAAACTTTTTCTCCTGAACCGGTGACTCGAGGTTGGGCAACCACAAAGTCTGACAAAGGTTTGGACCCGGCGAGCGGTCCGATTATTTCCTCGAAGCCAATCGCACTCGATCAAAGTATTGAAGCCGTGGAATTCAAACGCATGGACACGGGCTACGGAGAATTCAACCGAGTCCTGGGCGGCGGACTGGCTCAAGGAAGTTTTGTTTTGCTCGGCGGATCTCCCGGAATCGGAAAGAGCACCTTGTTGCTTCAAATGGCCGGCGGACTGGCAAAACACAAAGCCCGCGTTCTCTACATTTCGGGGGAAGAGAGCATCGGCCAAACTGGATCTCGCGCTCAGCGATTAGGCATACGCAGTGCCTTGGTCGAGGTTGCGAGCGAAAGCAATCTCCGCACCATTTTAGATCTGGCTCGAGACAAGCGACCCGACGTCGTGGTTGTCGATTCGATCCAAACTATTTTCCTTCCTGAACTAGAAGCAGCTCCCGGATCCGTTTCTCAGGTTCGCGAGTGCGCCGGCCATCTCATGGGTCTCGCCAAAACCGACGGGATGACGGTGATTCTGATCGGACATGTGACAAAGGACGGAAATATTGCTGGTCCCAAAGTTTTGGAACATATGGTGGACTGCGTTTTGTCTTTCGAAGGCGATATGTCGCAAAACTTCCGCTTGCTCCGAGCTCTCAAAAATCGCTTTGGTGCGACTCACGAATTGGGAGTTTTCCAAATGAATTCGGCGGGCCTCGAAGAAGTCACCAACCCTTCGGAACTCTTTCTCGAAGAGCGCGGCGACAGCCTGATTGGCTCGGCCGTTTTTGCTTCGATGGAAGGATCCCGGCCCCTTTTGTGCGAAGTTCAGGCGCTGACTCTCGGCTCTCCCATGGCCATGCCAAGAAGAACCGCGCTCGGAATCGAAACCAATCGTTTACATCTTCTCAGTGCTGTTTTGGATCGCCACCTCGATATGAAATTGAATCAGGCCGATATTTTCATCAATGTGGTTGGCGGACTGAAGCTGACGGAGCCCTCCTCTGATTTGGCAGTGGCTGCTGCAATTCTATCGACCGAACTCAACCGAGAGCTTGAAGCCAAGGCGATTTTCTTCGGCGAAATTGGCCTCACCGGAGAAGTTCGTGCCGCCTCGTTTGCCGAACTTCGCCTGCGTGAGGCAGACAAGTTGGGTTTTGATCATTTTGTTATTCCTGCTTCCAATAAGAAACACTTGAGTGAATTCAAAGTTCCGTCAGGGAAAAAAATCACTTGGATTCGAAATGTGGGCGAACTTTCCAAACTGATTCACAGCTCGGAAAAAAAGCGAACCTGACTTTTGGTCTAGAATTCGATTGAGAATGCTTCGAACTTTCCCACTTGGCATCAAGTTCGATCAAAATGAATTCATGGATGAGTCATCAGAAATTGTCAGAGAAGTTTACAAACCAGGCGATTATATATTTTTTGAAGGTGATATCGATTTTCATCTTTATATTATCGAAGCCGGCCAAGTTAAAATTTTCACAAAAAATGTCGCCGGAAAAAAAGTTGATATTGCGACTGTTGAAAAAGGTGAAACTTTCGGCGAATTCGCTCTGCTTGACGGTCGACCCCGATCTGCTTCGGCGCAAGCTCTGACAGAATGCACTTTGATTCGAGTTTCAGAAAAAGGCTACGAACAACTTTTGGCTCAGCTACCGATTTGGGCGAGCTCCATGATGATTTCTTTTTCTCAGCGAATTAAAAACATGAATGAAAAGCTGCGAAACGAAGTCCCACAGTTTTTGCAAAAAAGATAAAATGACAAACAAAAATGATAAGCTAGGCTAAGCTAACCTAAGATAAATAGGTTATTATTTAAGCCTTATCGATCGCTTTTTGCCAATGGAGCAGACGAGCCTTCCGAGCCTTGGCTGACATTTGAGCTTTGAACTCTTGATCAATCATCCAGATGCGCTTGATTTCTTCCGTCGAAGACCAGATTCCGACTCCCAATCCAGCTAGATACCCGGCTCCAATCGAAGTTGTCCCGATATGCTGAGGCCGAGTGACTGAAGTTCCCATGTAATCAGCCTGCATCTGCATCAGCAAGCCATTGGCGGAGGCGCCGCCATCAACCTTGAGACCTTTGAGTTTTTTCCCCAAATCTTTTTCCATCGCTAACAGAATATCTGTGTTCTGCAAAGCCATCGCTTCCAAAGTGGCGCGAGCAATGTGAGCCGAGTTCGATCCGCGAGTCAAACCACAGATGAGCCCCCGAGCCTCAGGCCGCCAGTGAGGCGCACCCATGCCAGTCAAAGCAGGAACAAACTCGACACCACCTGAGTCTGCCACTTGCTGAGCTAAGACTTCGACCTCGGAGCTTTGATTGATGATTTTCAAGCCGTCCCGCAACCACTGAACAGCTGCTCCGCAGATAAAAGCTCCGCCCTCCAAGGCATAAACAGCTTTTTGTTTTGGAAGCTTCCAAGCCAAAGTTGTCAACAGCTGATGCTTTGAGCGCACCAGCTGAGTGCCTGTGTTCATCAAAAGAAAGCTGCCAGTTCCGTAAGTGCACGTGACCTCACCTGGCTGAAAACAAGTTTGTCCGAAAAGAGCAGCTTGCTGATCCCCGGCGATACCCGCGATTGGAATTCCGTCTGGCAAAAAATCGAGACCCTTGGTTTTACCAAAAACCCCAGATGACTCGCAGATTTCTGGGAGAATATTTTCTGGCACGGAGAATATCTTCAAAAGCTCAGGATCCCACTGCAAAGTCTGAATATTCATCAACATGGTTCTGGAGGCATTGCTCACGTCGGTCTTGTGAACTTGCCGATCTGTCAGTCGCCACAGTAAAAAGCTATCGATGGTTCCCGCGGCCAGCTCTCCCCGCTTTGCAAGTTCGCTGCTCGCTTTCACATTTTTTAAAATCCAGCGGATCTTGCTGCCAGAGAAATAAGGATCGATCACCAATCCTGTTTTTTTTCGAATCAAAGATTCTTTTTTTTCTCGCCGTAATTTTTCGCAGAAATCTTGAGTGCGTCGGCACTGCCAGACAATGGCATTGTAAACAGGCTTTCCAGTTTTTTTATCCCAGAGCACAACTGTCTCTCGTTGGTTTGTGATTCCGATCACCGCAATTTGGCTCGGTTTGATCAGAGCTTTGGCGATTGCCTTTTGGATCACTTCTTTAACCGATTTCCAAATGTCTTCTGGATTGTGCTCAACCCAACCTGGTTGAGGAAAAACCTGTGGAAATTCTTGATTGATCTGGGCGACAGGACTTCCGGCTTGGTTCAAAAGTGTGACGGTAGAGCCGGTTGTTCCTTGATCAATCGCCATGATATACATGAAGCTATATGATCAACTTTTTTAAAAAGTCGCAAGCTAAGATTTATGACCTTAAAAATCTGGATAAAGACACTTTGCTTTACCGAGTCCTCCCTCATCTCCTGATGGAAATCATGAAAAAATATTTTCGACTGGAAGTCGAAGGTTTAGAAAATATTCCCAAGCGAGGCGCTGCGCTGATCACTCCGAATCATTCTGGTTTTTTGGGATTCGATGCTTTGATTTTGGCGCATATCATTTATCAGGGAGTCCGCCGAGTGCCTCGAGTGTTGACTCACCATCTTTGGTTTCTGACTAAGACGACCGCTATACCGGCACAGAAAATGGGCTTCACTGAAGCAACTTTTGAAAATGGAATTTCTGCTTTGGAGAAAAACAATCTGGTAGTGATTTTTCCTGAGGGCGAATCGGGAAATTTCAAACCCAGCAGCCAGGCCTATCAGCTTCAAGAATTCAAACGTGGCTTCATTCGCATGGCAATCAAAACACAATCACCCATCGTTCCTGTCCTAATCATCGGAGCCGAGGAAACTCATATCAATTTATCGAAATTGAAATTCACCAAATATCTTCGTGGGGTGGTTTTGCCGCTTCCACTGAATATTATTCCGCTCCCGGCGAAATGGAAAATTCGTTTTCTTCCACCGATTTATCTGCCTTATCAAAAATCTCAGATGGATGATGCGGATCTGGTGCGAGAAATTGCCGAAGAAATTCAAGAGCAAATGCAGGAAGCGCTTTCCGACGAAGTCCAAAAGCGCGGCCGTGCCTTTTGAAGCGAAATCAATTCTGATTGTCTTTTCCAATGTCTTGCTGAATTTGATACCACTTTTTAATGATGGCACCAGAATTCGTCACGTCGCTCGAGTCTCGCTTGATCAGCTGAGTGATAATGACCAAGGCAATGCTCACACCAATCGCCAGGAGCAGAACATACTCGACCACAACCTGTCCGCTCATTCGCTTTCTTGATTTCTGAAGATCAGCAGATTTCATTTCTTTATTTTAAATTGAAGTGTTCCGAAGTCCTAGCAAAGAATGAAAAAAGTCCAGCCTCGGCTTAAATCGAAATCTCAGGTGGCCGAGAATCTGTGTGCATTTCCCAATTTTGAAAGGCCACAAGAATCTTTTGTAGAATTTCATCCAACTGTGATTCGTCAAAAGGGCCTTTGACTCCTAAAACCGTGTCGTCAATCAAATGATCTTTCGCGACCATCACATCGGACACTTCAAATGAGTTTTGAAAAGTTTCAGCTGTTGGATAAAGCATAATCAAAACTGTTCGATGTATGAAATTGTGTAATTCTTTGGCGCGAGTGAATTCTTTGGCGTAACGCTGTTGAAGATTGAGATAAATCTTCAATGCAAATCCTTCATGCGCCTGAGCAAAGTAAATTCGAACCGGACCATCGAAAATGGCCGAGTTGAAAGCCGGAGTGAAAAACTTCGAATGCATCAATGCTGTGTAAGCGCCCTTCGTGGCCATGAATCCCCCAAGTTTTGCTAGATGCTTTTTCAGAAATTCAGCAGATGAAAATTCAGCTGCCAAAAATCCAACCAATGAAAAGTCTAGCAACCCCAGCCTAGAAAGCTTTAGGTCGTAAAATCAAAAGAATAATTTAAGGTTCTAACAGATTTAGGGATTTATGACGCAAACATTAATTCGACGAATTCTTCTGATCAAATACAAACAATCGTCCACTCGAGTAAACTTTCGAGGGAAAAGCGTTTCCTGCCGAGTAAAAGAGCGAAGTCCACTCCTGATTGCTGCCTATGAAATCAGCAGCCTTTCCGACTTCCAAACTGCCCACTTCCGCTTGCAAAGACAAAGCATGAGCGGCACCAACTGTGTAAGCGGCGATGACTTCAGGCAGTGACATTTTCAATTCCAAACGAGCCAGCAGACCAACCAAACTGAGATCCTGTGAAGGACAGGTTCCCGGATTGAAATCCGTGGCAAGCGCAACCCGGGCTCCGGCTTCAATTAATTTTCGCGCCGGAGGATAATTGCATTTCATATAAAGATCAGCCATCGGAAGCAAGACAGCTGTCGTCTCGGACTTGGCCAATTTTTGAATTTGAGAATCTTGCAACTGAATCACATGATCAGCCGAGACAGCTTTGAATTCGACAGCCAGCTCGGTGCCTCCACTGAGAGTCAACTGATCCGCATGCACGACAATTTGAAATCCAAGCTCTTTTGCTTTTTGCAAATAGCCTCGACTGAAATCTTTTTCAAAGAATCCTTTTTCAATCCAGATGTCCAAACGGTCAGTTAATTTTCGCACCTTGGGAAGGAGCAGTTCGAGGTGTTTTAAATACTCGGAAGCTTTTTTAAATTCAGGCGGAATCGAATGAGCACCTAAAAAGGTCGGCACGACTCGGATGGATTGAATTGCACGAATGCTCGCAAGCGATTTCAATTCGTCTTTGTGATTGAGCGCATAACCACTTTTGATTTCCAAAGTGGTGACTCCCTGACGAACAAAATTTTCGACTCGCCGATGGGTCAGACGAAGCAATTCCGATGCTTTGGCAGCCCGAGTGTCTTTGACTGTCGAAAGGATGCCTCCACCAAGCTTTGCAATCTCTTCATAGCTTCGACCCTGCAAACGCATTTCAAATTCAGCCGAACGAGAGCCGGCAAATAAAGAATGAGTATGGCATTCCACAAAGCCAGGCATCACCGTCGCCGCATCCAGATTTACTTCTTTTGATTTTTTTTTGGCGTAGAGTGATGGCAAGGATTTCTGCGTCCCCATCCATGCAATCTTGCCATTCTCAACGACCAGAGCGGCCTTTCGAATAATGCCCAAATCCTTCTCCTCAATGTGACGACCTTCTTTTTGGGCAGCGCCTTGAAGACTTAATAAAGTGTCAATTCCACGAAAGACTTGGGTTTTCTTTTCGGCCATGGCTAACATCATTCTATGTGGTTGTTCACAAAACAAGAAGCAAAAGAGGCCGACCTGCTGACCCAAGCCTCCGGGACCAGCGAAGAACTGTTGATGGAGCGAGCTGGCATTGCTTCAGCTGAGCAGATCATTCAAAAATTTCGCACTTCCAAAAAGGCAAAAATCTCTGTGGCGGTTTTTTGTGGCCCAGGCCATAACGGCGGCGATGGCTTAGTGCTGGCGCAAACACTTCTCAGCCTCGGATGGCAAGTCCAAATGATTGGCTTTCAAACTTCAAAGTCATCAGCACTTCGTAGGAAAAAGGAATCTGAATTCAAGGGATCAGTTTGGACCCTCGATCAATTTTATAGCAGCACTGAAGTGTTTGATATCTGGGTGGATGCGCTTTTTGGAACCGGCTTGAATCGTGATTTGCCGATCGAGATGCAGAATTTGATCCAGCAACTCAATCAGAAAGCTGGCTTCAAAGTCTCACTCGACTGTCCGACCGGGCTCGATGCAGGAAGTGGGAAAATTTTCGGCCGGTGTTTCAAAGCGGATCTGACTCTAGCCGTAGAACGCCCCAAGACTGGATTTTTTCTCAACCGCGGGCCCGAACACTGTGGCCAAATTCGTACTTTGAAAATCGGCTTTTCAAAAGAGACCCTTAGCAATTTTAAAAGCTGCTATCTTCTCTCTAGAAAACTTACGAAGCGCTGGATTCCAGAGCGCCTTCCAACTGATCACAAAGGCAAAGGTGGGCGGTCTTTCATCTGGGCTGGCAGTCGACAAATGCCAGGAGCCTGCATATTGGCAGGGCATGCCGCAGCTCGAGTCGGAGCTGGATATATTTATGTTAGCGAAATCGAAGCCCTGCGCTTTTTGCCAGAGGCTATTCCTCTCGATTTTTCTCGTTTATCAGAAATCGATTCCGCTCTGATAGGGCCTGGATTGGGAGTGAATCCGAAAACTTTGAAAGCCATCCAAAGCTTGAAATCTCTGAAAATTCCGGTGGTGATTGATGCTGACGCCTTGACGATTCTTTCTCAGAATTCGGAAAGCTTGTTGCCGCTGCCTCAGAACTGGATTGCCACACCTCATGCGGGCGAGCTCTCCCGAATTCTCGGAATCTCAACTCAGGAAATCGAAGCCGACCGGCTGACTGCAGCTCGATTGGGTCAAAAGAAATTGGGCTGCATTCTTGTTCTCAAAGGCTTTCACACGGTGATCGCGCTTGCGAAGCTTTCGCTGATAATCAACACAGGAAATGTCGCTCTTGCCAAAGGTGGAAGTGG
>JAYUCD010000032.1:0-1549 GCA_043740515.1 Bdellovibrio sp.
GCTTTCGTTTCAACCTGATGATTAAAATGAGGTTCAGGGGTCAATTCACCTGGCGATGAAATTTCCACCTGAATCTCTGTGGCACTTTCTGTTGCTGTTTCAGTATCCGTTTGGGTTGATTCCGCTAACGTCTGACTGGCTGTATCTTCTGCCGAGCTCGCTAATTGTTGGCGAAGCTTTTGAACGATTGCTTTGAACTGCTGATGCTCTCGAATAAAGGCCCAACGATTTTCCGGTGAACGAACTTCATCAATCAACGAAACCTTTTTTTCCTTGAGAGCTAGGACCAGATCATCGATAGAAAAGGGGCCCAGAATCATTCCGGAAGATTTTACTAGCCAAGTTTTTTCTGTCGAAGAGTTCATATTCGGCTCAGTTCAAAATTCAATGTTTAAAATGTCTAACTCCAGAGAGAACCATATTTATATTTGCTTTCTTTGCAGCGGCCAAAACTTCTTCGTCTTTGAGCGAGCCACCTGGTTGTAAAATCCATTTCACTCCGGCTTTTGAGGCGATTTCCACCGAATCTGAAAAGGGAAAGAAGGCATCACTGATCAAAATAGCGTCGCTCGTATTGGGAAAATTTTTATTCATTCTCTCGACGGCCTGATGGACAGAATCGACTCGGTTCACTTGGCCCATTCCTAAACCGAGAGTTTGGCCGTCTTTCACCAAGGCAATTGCGTTGCTTTTGAGGCTTCCACAAACTTTTTCACCAAACAACAAGTCGCGGAGAATTTCAGCACTGGGTTTTTCGGGAGAAAATTTCCAGTTTGATTCATCGGACTGTGAGATGTCTTTAGTTTGCAAAAGAAATCCCCCGGAGATTGATTTCATTTCAAAATCGCTCTGAGGCGTCAACAGCTGAGCCCACTGCAAAATTCGTAAGTTTTTCTTTTTAGCAAAAACCTGAAGTGCTGCCGGAGTGTAATCGGGTGCGATCACACATTCCAAAAATAAACTTCCCAGCAATTCAGCTTCGTTTGCATCAATCTTGCGATTGGCGGCAATGATTCCGCCAAAGATACTGACCGAATCGCTTTGAATGACTTTTTTGAAGGCCGCTCCGAGATTTGGGTCGATCGCGACTCCACAAGGATTGTTGTGTTTGACTGCAACAACGGCTGGTTCGGCAAAGCTTCTGACCAAGTTGGTCGCCGCATCGAGATCGAGGAGATTATTGTAAGAGAGAACTTTACCTTGCAAAATTTCAGCTGTGTGCAGGCCTTTGTTGTCAGCCAGAGATCGGTACCAAGCAGCAGACTGCTGAGGATTTTCACCGTAACGCAAATCCATCACTTTGTGGCCGCCGACAGCGAATTCGGGTCCCCAGGCATTGCCTAATTCTCGAGCCACCAAAGCGTCATAAGCTGAAACATGAGCAAAAACTTTGGCCGCCAATTTTTTTCTCTCTTCATAAGAAAGACTTTTTTGAGTCGAAAGCATTTTGAAATCAGCTGGGTCACAAACCACAGCAACCTGTGTAAAATTTTTGGCTGCCGCTCTTAAAACAGTCGGACCACCAATATCAATTTTTTCAATCAGCTCC
>JAYUCD010000033.1:0-8283 GCA_043740515.1 Bdellovibrio sp.
CACACATCGGACGCAGTGTTGTCGTTGGAGCCCACGCTGCAGCTAACTTTGACATCAATGCGCAACAAGAGGCTGCAAAATCGAAATACACTTCACTGATCAGCAGTCCAACTTTGGCGCCTCTTTTTTCGAACGGCTGGTTTGAAGCCCCAGTATCGAAATTGGAAATCCGCTCAGGCGCCGGTAACAATTTTAACCAAGATTATGAAATTTTTCGAGACAGTGGTCAGGGAGTGCGAGTGACATTTCGAGCGAATTTGCTCGAAATGAAATTGCCGCTTGTTGGAAATGTGACTTCGCCGACAGGAACTGGTTTCGAGACAAGAATCAATGCCATTCTGTTACGCGAAATCAGTCAAAAAGAATGTTTTGATTATATGGAAGCGCGTGTCCCTGCTCTCGTTGATCTATTTCCAGGCTTAGCGAAATCTGCCGATGTTCCCAAAAGCATATGGGAGGACAACGGATGTTAGCCATGAATGCTCGTGGAAATGCAATGGTCGAAGTTCTTCCGATCCTCGTGATCGCGATTTTGCTTGTGAATTTTTCTCTGGGCGTTTTCGGAATCATTCACTCGGGAATTTTGAATTCGATCGCCGCGCGAAATTACACCTTTGAAACGTTCCGCAATCGCGCCGATCTCCGCTACTTAAGAGATATTCGGAGCGATGAAAATGAATCTTTTACTTTTGCTAAATCAAAACTGCGATATCACTCAATTGTCGAGGGCGGGACGATCAACCAATTTGTGGCAACTCGACGTACGATGAAATTTTCTGATATCACCGAGGTCGCGAATCCGCTGGGAGCAAGTGATCACCTCAAAACTTCGAAAATTAAAGAGGGTCAGGCTGCGAGTGATTTTATTTCTGAAGGAGTGACTCCTGCTTGGATACGGACGGCTTATGGAATTTGTCTTGAAACATCATGTGGTAGATAGAGGAATGCGGCTATGAATAACGAATCAAAGACTCTATGGATCTCTCTCGGTTTCGGCCTTCTGGCTGGATTCTTTTTCTATTCTTATCTTCAATCCGTCAAATCGACTTATGATAAAGATTTTGGCGCGATGAAAAATGTTTTGGTCGCGAAACAAAATATTGAAGAGATGCGAACAATTGATGACACCTTGATTGAGGTTGTTCAGAAGCCTGCGAATTTTATTGAGCCTGGCGCGATTTCTGATCCTGAGCTTGCGGTTGGCCAAGTGGCTGGCAAAGGCATCAAAAAAGGTGAGCAGATTTTAGATAGTAAGCTTCTGATACCGGGCGCTGAAACCGGAATTTCTCTTCAGGTTGCACCGAGCAAACGAGCTGTGACTTTACCAGTGGATGAAGTGCGTGGAGTAGCAAAGCTCATCCGCCCAGGTGACCGCATCGATATCTATGCGGCACTGGAATCAGGTAAAGGGTTGAATCAGCGCCGTGAAGTTTCTCTGATTATGCAAGATGTGGTTGTGTTGGCCACAGGAGTAAATGTTGTAAACAACATTCCACGCACGGTTGAAGCAGATAGCGGCGGTCGCAATACGACGGTGGTCAATCTCTCAAGTGATACGAAGTATGGAACTTTGACGATCGAAGCGACTCCGAAAGAGGCGCAAGATTTGATTTTCATTGTAGCGACTTCGCCTGCGAATATTTATTTTACTTTGCGCAATCCGAATGATCGAGCCGTGCCACCACGGGTGCCGGCTTCGACTTCGGATTCTGTTGCAGGAAGACCGACAATTAGCCTTGAGGCTTCTTCGATGGTTCCGACTCCGATGATGGCAAATCCTTCGATTGCGGCTCCTCAAAGAGCTGTGATTCCGATGGTGCTGCCTAAGAAAAAAGGCAATTACCGAAATTTCTAGTTTTTGTTTGAATGGTTTTTTGTAAGGGGGATGGCATGGGACATTTTACGAAAGCAGCTCATTTACTGATGACTTTCGCACTCTCACTCTGCTTCTTCACCGCAGCTCACGCTGATGATGAAGAGCAGACGGTGCCCGTTCGTCCGCGAAAATTTTTGAGTCTGACTTTGGGACTGGAGACGGATGAAAAACTTCCGCCGGTTCCAAAACCATTCAAATCTGGCGGGGATTGCAAGCGCTTAGGGATTGCTGACGCTGCCTATTCGGACGCGATCAATTCTTTGCGCTTCACTCCCAAGCGCGAAGGCCTTTGCACCTTCACTTTAAAAGATATCAACAGTGAAAAAATTGTTGCTGAATATCGAATCGAAGTTCGTAAATCCAAGCTGGACGCTGTTGTGCGAGAAATGCAGTCCCTGCTCGGCGATATCGAGGGAATCAATATCCGAATCGTCAACAATAAGGTCATGGTTGATGGACAGATTCTGCTTCCGCGCGACATGAATCGAATTTACAATGTTGTCAGCCAATTCTCGGATCAAGCTTCCTCTCTGGTGACGCTGTCTCCATTGGCTCAGAAAAAAATTGCTGAGTTTATTTCTCGAGACATCAACAATCCTGAAATCGAAGTGCGCGCCGTCAACGATAAATTTATCCTTCAAGGAGTGGCCGGAAGCGAAGACGAAAAAGTCCGCGCCGAAATCATCGCGAAAACTTATGTCCCCGCTGTCATTCTTGAAAAATCAGAAATGGATGGTGTCGTCAAGCGACCCAAGGCCGCCAATGACGGAGTGATCAACCTGATCACAGTCAAAGCCGCCGCACCTCCGCCTCCAGGAAAAATCATACAGCTGGTTGTTCACTATGTGGAGCTTAAAAAAGATTACGCTAAAAACTTTCGCTTTCAGTTCACTCCGACAATTGGCGATGATTCCAAAATCAGTTTTCAGAGTGGAGATCGATCTCCAGGCGGAGTCGGCACAACCATCGCAGCCACTATTTCAAATTTAATCCCAAAGTTAAATTGGGCCAAAAATCACAATCACGGTCGAGTGCTCGAAAGTACCACAATGATTGTACAAGATGGAAAAACAGGGACGATCAATGCTTACTCGGATGTTCCCTACACGATTGCAACCGACAAGGGTCAGTCAACTGCCTTCAAGCCGGTCGGGATCGCTTCGAAAATCACACCGGTGATTCTTGGGGAAAGATCGGACTCGATCAGCTTGGACATCAATTTTAAGATTGATACTTTGGTTGGATCCACATCAGCTGGTCCCCTGACCAGCACGAACTCGATCGAAACGGCGTTGGTTGTTCGAAGCGGTCAAAGCGCTGCGATTGGCGGCTTGATCAAGAGCCGATCCGATACTTCCTACAACAAGCCTGAAGGAGTGCCTTCGAATCCGATCATCAGCCTCTACGCTTCGAAAGATTTCAATCGCAATCAAAGTCAGTTCGTAGTCTTTGTAACTCCAATTATTAAATCTTCGGCCTCCACGGGTTCAGAAAAAATTAAAAAGAAGTTTCGTTTGCGAGATTAAAAGCTTTAGCGAGAAAGAAATATGAATATCAGTCCTCAATGTCATCTCATAGCGGTCGTCGGTGGAAAAGGTGGAGTCGGAAAATCCGTCTTCGCCGCCAATTTTGCCGCGGCCTTGATGCTTGAGCTTCGCACGCAGGTTCTGTTGATTGATGCCGATGCGAGGTCTTGCGGTGATCAAAATGTTATTCTAGGTTTACGTCCAAATAAAACTCTTTCAGAAATCGCGCAGTTTCAAGGCTCCTTGGGGCCGCAGGCGATAGCTCAATTGGCGACGGCGCATGCTTCAGGCCTGATGTACCTGCCTGCTGTGCGCGGACCTGAGGAGACATTGAACGTCAACACCGAATTATTTTTGAAGCAGCTTGAGTTTTTTTCTCGTAATTTTAAATTCATCGTTGTGGATCTCGGAAATGAAATCAAAGATTTTCAGATGGCTCTTTTGAAAGAGGCGACCGCAATTACGATTGTGACGGTGCCTGAAGTTTTAGTGATCAATCAAACTCAGAGAATGATTCAAGAGCTTCTGACCGCAACTTTTCCGATGGATATGTTTCAGCTGGTGGTGAACAAGGTGGGGGGCACATCTCTCAGCTCACAAGCAATTTCTCAAGCTCTGCGCCTTCCCGTAGTCGGATTGATTCCGCAAGATGATGTGACCACCCTTGGAGCCTTGCAAAGAGGAACTCCGTTTGTTCTCGCGCAAAACAAAGCTCCGGTTTCGGCTGCTTACCACGAGTTGGTTCGAAAGCTCACCGGCGGAGTTTTGCAGAAATTGAAATCCTTAAATAAACCTCAAGCAATTGTCGCCCCCAGTGGAGCAACGAGCAGCCAGTTTACCGCAGAGGATTCGCCGCAATCCAGTACTGCTGAACTTCGAAATGTTTTAAAAGTTCGCGTTCACAACGAATTGATCAAGGCGATGGATTTGAAAAAAGGAATCACTGAAACCAACAATGATCCTGCTAAAGAAAAAGCACTTCGACAAAAAACTTTGCAAAGCATCACTCAGTTGGTTGATCGTGAATCGCCAGGCATGAATCGCGAAGAGCGATCAAGAGCGATCAAAGAAGTTCTCGAAGAAGCTCTTGGCTTGGGACCACTTGAAGATTTGCTTGCCGATAATTCTGTCACTGAAATCATGGTGAATGGATATCGAAAAATTTTCGTCGAGAAAGCCGGAAAAGTTCAGCTAAGTCCTGTGACCTTCACTTCGAATCTACATCTAAGAAACGTGATCGAGCGAATCGTCACTCCTCTCGGAAGACGAATTGATGAAAAGACTCCTTATGTCGATGCTCGCTTGAAAGATGGCAGTCGAGTCAACGCTGTGATTGAACCCTTGGCGATCGATGGCCCGGCTTTGACCATTCGAAAATTTAAAAAAGGCGGAATCACGCCCGAGAAATACATCGAGTACGGCTCCATCACTAAACCGATGATGGATTTTTTGAAAATCTGCGTGGAAAATGGTTTGAACATTGTGATTTCTGGCGGCACAGGTTCCGGCAAAACTAGTTTGCTCAACATGCTTTCAGGATTTATTCCAGCTAATGAGCGAATCGTCACAGTTGAGGATGCCGCCGAATTGCAAATGCAACAAGAGCATGTGGTTCGTTTGGAAACTCGTCCCGCCAATATGGAGGGAACGGGTTCTGTGACCATTCGAGATTTGGTAAAGAACGCACTTCGTATGCGGCCCGATCGAATCGTCGTCGGAGAAACTCGAGATGGTGCGGCTTTGGATATGTTGCAAGCCATGAACACGGGTCACGATGGCTCGATGACAACCACTCATGCAAATTCTCCCCGCGAGTGCATCGCAAGACTTGAGACTTTGTGTTTGATGTCTGGAATGGATTTACCTGTACGAGCCATTCGAGAACAAGTTGCCTCAGCAGTTCATTTGATTGTGCAAATCTCTCGGCTGTCTGACGGCAGTCGTCGAGTGATCAATATAACCGAGGTCTGTGGAATGCAGGGAGAGACGGTCACCTTGCAGGAAATTTTCAGATTCAAAGAAACCGGCTTCGATAAAAACCGACGAATTCTCGGCCAGTATCAGGCGATGGGAATGATTCCAACTTTCATTGAGAAAATGGAACAAAAGGGAGTCATCATTCCGCGCGATCTTTTTTCGAATGAAGCCAAACTTGTTCCGGCACTGAAAGCCAATCCAATTCTCGCCAATCCGATGGCCGCTTTGAAAAAAGCGGGCACGGGAGGTAAAATATGAATCACCCACTGTTCGCACAACAGTGGCTAGTCGTGACGCTGATTTCGCTTTGCTGCAGTGTCGTGGTTTATCTTTGGTACAATAAAGTTTACAGCAAACTAGCGACTCGGAGTATGAGCAGTCGTGCCGAAATTTTGCGACTTCTGGATTTGATGTTCGTGGAAATCGATGAGAAAAAAGTCAGCATTATTTTATTGCTGCTGAGCTTTGGTTTGGGAGCCGCCGTCTTTTTGCTGCTGCTGCCAAATGCGATCGCTGGATTTATTTTTGCTGGAATGGTCATCTATGCCGGCTGGACCTTGCCCTTGTTGATCGTCAAAGCTCTTTATCAAAAGCGCTGCCAGACCTTCGTCGCGCAAATGGTGGACGGCCTCACGATCATGGCAAACGGAATTAAAAGCGGTCTCTCGGTGACTCAATCGATGGAGCGAGTCGTGGACAACTTGGCAGCTCCGATCAGTCAGGAATTCGGACTGGTCCTTTCTCAAATTCGAATTGGACGAAGTGTTGAAGAGGCTCTGGTCGAGTTGGGTGAACGAGTTCCCGTGGCTGATGTTCAAATGTTTGTAACCTCTGTGAATATTCTCAAAGAGACTGGTGGAAACCTGGCCGAAACTTTTTCTACAATCTGCTCGACGATACGAGAGCGACAAAAGATCGAGAGAAAAATTGAAGCCATGACAGCTCAAGGGATCATGCAAGGAATCATCATTACAATCGTACCCTTGGCCCTCCTGCTCGTGTTTAGCATCGTTGACCCAAATTATGTGAAGCCCATGTTCACTACGACTTTAGGACTGCTGATCTTGATGAGTATGTTTACGCTTCAAATTATCGGTGGAATTACCATCCGAAAGCTTGTTAAAATCAAAGTATAAACAAGTGATCATGATGGTCCTTACTGACTGAGGTTTACGGATGAAAAAACTGACTCTTTTTGCTCTCTTGATATTCACGACTTCTGCGTTTGCGATCGTGGATATGAAGAATGCCAACTTTGCCAACTCGTGGGTTGATCTCGAAGTCCCCGGCTCAGGCTACGACCTCAAGGTAAATCGCACTTACAACAGCAAATCTTTGTTCGATGGAATGTTTGGTTTCGGCTGGTGTTCAGATTTCGAAACCAATTTGCAATTCACGGCTGAAGGAAACATCAAGCTGACTGAATGCGGAGCTGGACAAGAAATTCTCTACTCGCCAAGAGAGTTCGGAAAAAAGGAAATCGATCGCACAATTTCTCAGATCATTGAAAAGATGAAGGCAGCAAAAAAGGGTGATGAAAAAGTTTGGAAAAAAATGGCTGAAGACATGGTCAATGACCAAGATCTCCGCTCTAAATTCGCCTTTGCGTATAAGGTCGCAGTACCCGTCAAAGATGGAACTCAGTTTTTTGCCAACGGCCGAGAGGTCGAATCGATTACTTTTTCCAAAAATCTTTACACTCGAAACATGCCTGACGGCTCCTATATGCGTTTCGATCTTGCCGGCCACCTGACTCATCTGTTTGACAAAAACGGAAATTATTTAAAAATGGATTACGATAGCTCAGGCCTCAAAGAGCTCGTCGACAACAATGGTCGAAAATTAATTTTTAAATATTTTACCAATAAAAAAGTCAAATCGATCACGGGACCAAACAATCTTCAGGCCGATTATAAATTCTCAAATGCGAACGACCTGACTTACTCGAAAAGTGCTTGGAATAACGTCTACACCTACGAATATGATGATGTTCACAATATGACCAAGGCTTTTTGGCCAGATAAGCGTTTTATCACTCTGACTTACGATAAGAAAAATGACTGGGTGACCAGCTTCACCGACCTAGAAAAATGCAATGAAGCCTACAAATATGAATTTGACCCCAAGGAACCTAAGCTTCACTATTGGTCTAACGTCAAAAAAACTTGTGGCAAAGAAGTTACCAATGAATCCAAGCATGAGTTTTGGTATGCCGAAAGAAAAGATGGGCAAAATTATTTAGCTCGAGTGTCGTCAACTGTGAATGGAAATGTCACGGACATCAGCTATCACGAAGTCTTCGGAAAGCCGATTTCTATTCGCCGAAACAATGAACGCTACACTTATGATTACTTTCCAAACGGACAGGTCAAAGTAAAGAATAGCGACACAGCTAAGCTGACTTACGAATACGAAGCTAAAACTGGCAAGGTGACTCAGGTTCTGACCGTCTTGCTGAATGAAAAAGGGAAATCAATTGGTACAAAAAAAGCCGATTTTAGATATGATCAAAAAGGAAATTTGATTTTTGCGCAAAATACCGACGGACAAAAGGTCAATATGACTTACGATCAGCGCGGCCGGATTTCTACCATTACGGATCAGGCGAAAAAAGTCGTTAAAATTGAATACGAAGAGCGCTACGGAAAACCGGTGATTGTGACTCGGCCAGGATTGGGAACAATCAAAGTTAGTTACAAGCCGACTGGAGAAATCGACAAAGTGAACAGTGCCGAAGGGCCAACAGTCGCCATGCAAGTAGCAAGCACATTTAACAATCTTCTGGATGTCATTGCTCCAGCGACGGCCGAACTTTTTAATTAATTAGGAGAGCTTATGAAAACAGAATCGAATCGAAAATTTTTAGCTATCTCGATGTCTCTCCTGACATTGCTAGTCTCAGGA
>JAYUCD010000034.1:0-3431 GCA_043740515.1 Bdellovibrio sp.
ACTATACTGAACACGATATGTCGGCATTGATTGAAAACGCCGGTTTTTCTAAAATCCAGAAGGATATCGGCCTCTTCGCTAAAGCTTTGGTGGCAAAAAAGATTCGTGCTCAATGAAGTTTGCGTTACTGTAAAGGCGGTGCTAGGGTTTTCACAAAAGGGGAAACCAATGAAAAACAAATTATTATGGCTAGCTTTATTAGCGGGCGGATTGACCAGCTGCAATCCTGTGACAGGACTTCTAAAAGTTGAAAAGCCTTTAAAGGTCATTCATCAGCAAGCTCAGAACTGCAATCCCATGGGACATGCTTGTCCCGATCAAAAAGAGACTGTGAATATTAACCCCGGTGACTACGTTATTAAAATGCAGCTTTCTAGTAAAAAAGTGGCTGTTATTTCTATGAAAACAGCCTCTCGTCAGTTAACTCTGAATTTAAATATTCCAAATGGGCGTGGAATTCCGGAAAATGGCCCCTTCCACCTCACCGCTCAAGAAAGCGGACAGCCGTTTGATTTTGAATCTGTGATGACGACAAAGCGCACTGATTCAACATCTCAGCGGACCTTTGAGGCTTGTCAGGTTGAACAGAATGAAACGATTTGCAATCCACAGGGTTGTTGGATTGAACACCGAATTCGTCAAGGCGCTAGAGATATCCAATATTTTGACCGCACGACGGTACAAAAATTAGAAGGCTCTTTTATGGATCCTAGCTCAAAAGAACAACTCGCTTTATTAGATGGCGATCGAAGTTCAGTGCAACGGATCATCCAATCTCAAGGACTTTGCTTCTAAAAAATAAAAATTAAATATTAACCCCGATAGTGGACGGTTCGGCCAGAACCTTCGCCGGGGTATTTTCTGTGATTCGCGCCCGGGTAGGCAAAACCGTTAATAAAAACTCGGCGCGATTTTCCTGAGATATTTGGCTGACTGCCATGCACTGAATAAGGACTAAAAAAAGCAATATCTCCGGGCTGCATGAGCAAGGGGACGGCGTTTGAAACATCGATAACCTGTTTCGCGTCAGCCACTTTATCCAGACCCAAATAGCCGGCTTGCGCAGAATTTGGAACAAAAAGCACAGGCCCATTGTCGGCGGTCACTTCATCAATCGCCATCAGCGTTTGAACATAACTGCCTCGGCCATTCACATCGGTCCAATCCATGGTTCCAAAGCCGCGATGTTGGCAGTCTTGGTGCCAATCGAATTTAACTTTGTCGCCGGAAAGTTTGTAATGGCCTTGGCAAATCAGTTGCTCCATCGTGGCGGTGCCCAGCAAAGCACTGCAGATGCTGAGGGTGCGAGAATCTTCGCCGACTTTTAGTAAACCGGGCTCAGCTCCGCCCATCCAAACTATGCGATCAATGCGTCCGTCTTCGACCACAAATTGTGAACCATGAAGAAGTTGGGTAGTTTTTAAAGTCAGAGCAATTTTTTGCAATCGATCAAAAGCTTGGCTAATTTCAGAAATTTCGTTTTTTGAAAACAATCCTCGGACAACAAAATATCCTTGAGAATAAAAATCATGAATATTTTTTTTCAAGGAACTCATCGGATCTTGTTTATAGGCATGCACCATCATTCTAAATCCTTCCAAAGGTATCAACCGGTCTTATTATTATAGGCAGAATCGAAATTAAAATGAAGTCAGGACTAGATGTTCGTCTAAAAAGGGCGGATTTTTGGTCGTGTCCAGTCAAGTCGCGCGACAAGTGTCCGATCTAGTCAGTAGATCATAATGGAAGATCTAAAACGGTTCACGGAGGGTTGATGTTTTTGTTCGGAGGATTTTTTGGGAATGCGAATCACGACGAATATAGCTTCGATCAATGCGCAAAGAAGCTTTGCAATGACCTCTCGCCAAGAAGAGAAAAGTCTAGCCCAACTAGCCAGTGGTCAAAGAATTAATATCGCGGCGGACGATGCCGCTGGGCTTGCGATCAGTGAAAACTTAAAATCACAGATCAGGTCTGGCCAGCAAGCCATTCGCAATACGAACGACGGTATCTCTTTGGTCGAGGTGGCGGAAGGTGCCTTTAACGAAATTAATAATATGGTTGTTCGCTTGCGCGAGCTTGGAATTCAAGCGGCATCAGACACCATTGGAGACAACGAGCGCGGCATGGTGAACAAAGAAACTCAACAGCTGAAACAAGAGATTGATCGCATCGCTTCTGTGACAACTTGGACTTCAACAAAACTTTTAGATGGAACTTCGCCTCGGTTTGATTTGCAAGTGGGCATCTTTGCCAACCAAAAAGAAAATACTATCAGCTTTGATCCTGCACAAAATAATGTGCGTCTGAGTGCTTTAGGTTTAAGTGATGTGGATTATTCACAAAAAGAGGGCGCGCAAGATGGCTTGGCAGTGATTGATAAAGCTATCGATCATCTGAACGGCTGCCGTGCGAACTTAGGTGCAATTCAAAACCGCCTTGTCAGCACCTTAAATAATCTGGGTGTTCAAAATGAAAATATGAATGCCGCCAACAGTCGAATTCGTGACACGGACGTGGCCCAAGCAACGTCAGAGATGGCGCGCGATCAGATTTTGATGCAGGCGGGGACAGCCACCTTAAGTCAGGCAAACCAAATTAATATGCTGGCTTTAAAGCTGATTGGTTAAATGAAAAGTGTTCGGCAAGTGGCAGGGGAATGATAGACTCTCTCAAGCCAATGCGAAATTTTTGCGGCCTCAAAATCTTTTTGATCCCAGAAATATTGATCCGTCGAATACCTTTTTGGCGTAAAGCCCAGCTCAGCGCCCCGATAAATTTTAGTGTCAGTAAAGTCGCTGATTTTTTCAATCCAATGCAGATCCGTAACGGTCAGCTTAAATTGCTCGATTGAAAAATCTTTTAGATAAGTTCGAAGCTTGTCTAACTTCATGATTTCCTCAATACGATTAAGTTCTAAAATATAATCAGGGAGCCTGTGTTGAACATTCTGACCATAGATTCTGTACAGATCCCGGTAAATAGGGCGGGGCCCTCTGTAGCCAATGGCCCGAAGCTCTTTTAAATCCATGGATTTAGGGGCGTCGTGCATCGAAAGATAAAAGCGAACCAGCGCTTCCCGGTCCTGCAAATCAAGGGTCTGTAGGGCTGGCAATTGATTTCCAAAGTGTCGAGCGATCAATACGCCGTTCTCGAGGACTCGCTGGCGGTGTTGAAGTATTTCTTGCTTGAACGCCTGAATTCCTGGTTTAGCAAGTGCTAACCCAGGAAGCCCTAGTGTTACTAAGAAAATGGTTTCGATGCTGCCCGGATCTGCAAGCAGCGCGGCGTAGTGTTCGCGCATGGGCGCCACTTCACAGTCAATGCGATCGAAAAGTATTTGCTTGGCCTCGCCCCAGGCAATGCCTTCGGCAAAAGCGTTGCGCAGCACCGTCGTCTCTTGCTCGCTGGCAAACGCCTGGTAAATCTGG
>JAYUCD010000035.1:0-2753 GCA_043740515.1 Bdellovibrio sp.
GCATCGAGCTGGCGAGACTTGGCTCCACCTAGAATGGTTAACATCTCAAAAGATAAGGTTACTTTCGCCTGATGAAGTGAAATTTCCGCGAGCTTCCAACCGTCGAGATGTTTTTTAAGTGCGCCGCAAACATCATTGAAATTTTTAAACTTTGAAAAGATGGGTTTCATATTTTTGAGAAACTCAATCTGATTTCTCAGATCAGCAACCTTGCGAGCACACTCACTGCGTTTATCCCCCAGCGGCAAAAGAGATAAAGCATTTTGAGCATGCTTCAATTGATCATTCAAGTCTTCCGAGTCGGCTTCACTTTGTTCGATTAAAGAAAGGGAGGGATTTCTGGTCGCTTGAGCGACAGCCAGGCCATGCAAAATCAAATCCGATTGAATTTCTTCGAGTTTTTGTGATTGAACGGCTAGCTGATCAAAAGCTTTCCCCGCTCTTGCTTCCAGGACAACCCGCTCCTCAGGCTTAAGCTTGCTGGTGAATTCATAAAACAAATTCCTGGCTAATTTGGCCGACCCATCGAGAAAGAAATTTGTGACTGCCGTGCCGACAGCAGCTCCAGCCCCCATCCCCAAACCGAAGCCCGCACCTGACAAAAACATATTTTTAAAGGACGTGATCTTTTGCAAAGTTTCGCTCACGTGGCTTTCTGTTCTTGCCAAAATATCCGCTGAACGATTCATGCCTCTCATCACATCTGTCGCAATGATTTTTCCGTCGCTACCCAAACGCCCCAAGGCGCCTGAAAGTTCTTTGGCCGAGTTGACTCCTAAATTTGACGAGGTGGAGTTTAAATGAGAGTCAAAACCCCGCACCACTCGCGATAGTTGTTCCGAATCAAGCGCTGCTTCGGCTTCAGGAGCAAAATTTCTCCAAAGATAAGGCGTCCACTGTGCTGTCTGAATATTTTTTTCTTGAATTTTAAAATATCCCAACTGCAAAAGCTCGGCTTCATAGGCAGTCATCAACACATAAGGTTGTCGAATGTTGGCGAGACTCGTGATCCAGCGTTTTGATTTGTGCTCAACTACCAAACGCAAGTAGATGTTTTCTTGTTTCCAATTCAAAGTGTAAATGAAGGCGCTTCCCAACTTGTCTTTTTTCCAAGCTGGAGCCTTGAGGCCGATTCGCAGCTGCTCTGCCCACTCATCTTCGTTTTTAGGTTGGCCAGGCATATCGTTGAGCACATTGTTCGTCACAACTCCGATTGAATAACTGCCTTTCGAAGTTTCGATAAATCTTTGCATCACCGACAAGGACCGATAGGGCGCTTGAATTTCAGAATTTGGAGTGACAGTCACAATCCATTTCGCATGCGCGGCGAAGGACACAAAAAGTAAACAAAAAACGAAGAGGAGCTGGCAGAGGAACTGTTTTGTTCTCATGAAAGTATTTTCGGCATTTGGTCGAAATCTTTCAAGCGCATTTGCTTCACTTTCGTCTAGTTTTCCCGCTGAATCTAAATTCAATTCTCTTCAATCCTGAAGAAATCTAACATGAGGTCTTGCTAAGGAACCTGCATGATCACTGTCGAGCATCTCTCGTTGGAATTGAACCAAAACAAAATTTTAACGGACATCAGCTATCAATTTAAAAATCAGCAGTTTTACGGACTCATGGGCGCCAGTGGGAGTGGAAAATCTTCTTTTTTAAAATGCCTGATCGGCTGGTATCATCCCACCGGTGGAAAAGTTTTGTGGGGTAACGAGAGAGCGCAAGATCTTTCAGATGATGCTCGGGCTCGGCAATTTGGTTATGTGATTCAAGATGGCGGGCTTTATCCCCACCTGACAGCAGAAAATAATATTTCGCTTGCCGGTCGGGTGAGGAATTTCAAAACCGAGCAATTGAAAAGTCGAACAGCTGAACTCTGTCAGCTGTTTCGCTTTCCGAGCGAAAATTTACGCCGCTACCCGCAAGAGCTCTCCGGCGGGCAAAGGCAACGGGTTGCCTTTATGCGCGCGCTCTTTCTGAATCCACCTTATTTGTTTTTAGATGAAACTTTCTCAAGCCTCGATCCACTTTTGAAGCATGAACTTTACCCAGAACTTCAGTCGATCTTTCAAAAACTGAACATCACAGTCTTTCTGATTTCTCATGACCCCAAAGAAATTTTCTTTTTTGCTGATGAAATTTTATTTTTCCAAAGTGGGAAATTGATTTATTGCAATTCGAAATCTCAGTTTGTCGAAAAATGCTCAGTGCCATCCATCCAAGTCTTCATGTCTTATTGAGGTAATAAATGTTTCTAGTTTTTTGCTTTTTTTTACAATCGGCTTGGGCAACGCCTCTGGTGGTCGTAGGCTCCAAATCATTTTCTGAAAGTGTCGTTCTGGCAGAACTTGCCTCGCAGTGGCTGGAAGCCCACGACATTGTGGTCGAACGAAAATTTAACCTTGGAAATACCGGCATTGCAGCCGAAGCTTTGTTCCAAAATAAAATATCATTCTATCCCGAATATTCAGGCACTTTAAAAGAATCTCTATTGAAAATTAAATCCGAGCAAGATTATGAGAAATCACTTCGTGAAAAAAATCTTCAAGTGACTGGCAGCTTGGGATTCGAAAATACTTATGCGCTCGCTGTTCCCAAAGCCCTGGCCAAAAAGTTCGGTCTTCGGAGTATTGCTGACTTAACAGCTCATCCCGAGTTAAGAATCGGCATCAGTCATGAATTTTCAAATCGAGCCGATGGCTGGCCAGGCCTCAGTCAACGTTACAATCTTAAATTTAAAGCACTGACCACTA
>JAYUCD010000036.1:0-24887 GCA_043740515.1 Bdellovibrio sp.
AAAAAATTAAGATAGGTCAAATCTGCAAAAACAACTTCCCCGTCCTCGGGCGTGTAGGTGTTGATCAGGAGAGATCCGTTGTTCGGCTGCAACGTCAGCTCAAAGTCTTTGATAACTTTTATTTCGAGATCAAAGAACAAACGCTGCAACTGCTGAACTCGAGCTGTTGCCTTTTCAGGAGTTTGCGTGACAACAACAATTCGACGAAATCCAATGTGAGCTGCAACCACAATCGCCAGTCGAGTCATCTCATCTGAGCCAGTCACATAGGCGATGGCATGAGTGTCAAGGCTAGGAGATTTATGCAAGATTGATTGCCTGATCGCCTCTTTGAGAAAACACCGCACCCATAATTTTCCCTGGGATCGAACAGTCGAATCGACGAAGCCACTCTCGATCACCTCGGCTGGCACCTTCATCTCCGAAGAAAGAATGTTTTCAGTGAACAGTGGTGAAAGCAAAAGCCCATCGGAGCTCTGATCTCTCTTCAAAGTATCCAGAGGATCATTGAGCTCCTCCTCGGAAAAAACTTTCCAGTCGAGAGGAAGTTTGAGAATATCGAGCCAAAATTTTCGGCGCGGTTCGTAGACAGTGAAACTCAATTCTCCCACTCTTTTCATGGAAGCTTCCAATCTGCTGCTGTTTGCACGTCTGCTTGAATTTGCTTTTTCAGCCCCTCAATGCTGGCAAACTTTTTTTCTTCTCGCAGGTAATGCAGCAATTCAACTTTCAATTTTTGTCCATAAACATCTTTCGAGAAATTTAAAATATGGACTTCTGCTTTGATGGGATGGTGGTCTCCTTCGACAAAACTTCGATTCAGTCCCAAATTCATCACAGCTCTTAAAATTTTCCCTGAAGGATCGGCTCCACTGACCTGGCAGACGTAGACTCCCATTTTTGGAAAGAAATCCACATCGGGTCTGATGTTCGCTGTGGGAAACCCGAGCTGGCGGCCACGCGCTTCACCCTTTTCGACAATGCCTTGCAAATAGTAAGGTCGGCCTAAAAGCTTTTGCGCTGAGCTGACATTCCCCTCCAGAAGCCGATGGCGAATTTCAGATGTCGATACAATTTTATTTTCAAGCTTGAGTGCCGAGACAAATTCCAAGCCGATGCTGTGCTTTTGGCAAAAGTCCTCGAGGAGTTTCTCATCACCCTTTCGGTGGGCGCCAAATTTGAAATCATGACCGACAACGAGATGCCGAGGATGAAATTCTTTCCCTATATAATTTTCTAGAAATTCCGCTGCTGAGATCTCAGAAAACTCGCGAGAAAAATCTTGGCGAAAGACGCCATCCAATCCCTCAGCAATCAACTGGGTTTGCTGATCCTCAAGCGAAAACAATCGCTTGTGTTTTCTCTCCGGCGCCAGAATCTGCGCAGGATGGGGATGAAAGGTCAAAAGCAGTGAAAAGCCCTGAATTTTTTGCGCTTTTTCGACGGTCCGTCGCAGAAGCTCGCGGTGCCCCAAATGCACTCCATCGAAATTTCCAATCGTCATCACGAGAGCCCGCGAGCTTTTTTCTTGCTGCCAGGATTTTGAATTTGTCCACACTTGCATAAACCTATGATAACTGAGGGAGTTTTTTAAAAGAAGCTTGAATTTCAAAGCCTCTTTGCTATGGTGCAGCACCCTATGAATTTAAAACTCCGCTTGCGACTCCTGATTCGCCAAATTTCCCGATCCCGCGGAGTTGTCTTGCGTGGTCTGATCTGCTGGTTGATCGGCTGTATATTACTGACCAACGACGAGTGGACCTCTTACGACACCCGCCTTCAACTGCGCGGCGATCAATCTGTCACATCCGAAGTTGTCTTGATTACACTCCAACCTTCTGACCTAACCAACAGCGAAAAGTTTAGCGGCCGAAGCTTTGGTCCGATTGGTGAAATCACCGATATCACGGATAGCTTTTATTGGGACACTCGGCTGTGGCTCGAATTGATCAGCAAAGTTTTGAAGCAACATCCGAAAAAAGTCGGCGTGACCCTTTCTTTCAATGAAGGCCTCGGACCCTTGCAGATCACCATTCAGCAAAACAAAATTTTAAAGGATTCGCGAATCGTTTGGGGGACAAGTTTAAATCTCAATGATCGCGCCAATCAGCCTCTGCTTTCGAATGACCTGCGCTCGAACATTGGATCTTTGGATCTTCTGCGAGATCAGGACGGAATCATTCGCAGATTTGTGGCGCCGCCAAATCACTTGGTCAGTCGGTTGACAGGAGAAACCTTAGCAAACGAATCGCGTTTCATCAATTACCGAGCTGGCAGTGGAAAATTCGCTGAATACCGTTTACGTGATATCTTAGATGATCGCCTTCCTATGGACGCTCTGACGAATAAATATATTCTTATTGGCTCTGAAAGTGCACTGCCGACGCAATACCTAACACCTCTAGGGCCTTCAAATCGACATGAGCTGACCGCGCAAATGATGGATAACCTTTTGATGCATCGATCGATTCGCCGGGCCCCTTTCTTTGTGTATGCCGCTGGAATGTTTGCTTTGATGATTTTAAGTGTGTTTGTGATTACAGGCTATCCGCAAACAGTCGCCTTGGTTTTTATTGTTTGGCTGACTACTTTGACAGCAGCTCTCTCGGCCTGGGTTTTTGATTTATATTATATCTGGACGCCGGCTCTGTCACCGGCCATTCAACTTGCGGCAACTTGGGTTATTTTCATTGGCTATCAGGCCAATCAAATCGAAAGACGAAATTGGGAGCTGAGGCAAGAGCGAAAATATCTCAGCGAACTTGAGCAGTTGAAAAATAATTTTGTGTCCTTGATTAGCCACGATTTAAAAACTCCTATTGCTAAAATTCAGGCAATTCTCGACCGTCTTCTCTCAAACGAAGAAACATTGAAATTTGTGGGGGATCTCAAATCGCTTCGCTTCTCAAGTGAAGAGCTGAATCGCTACATCCAGTCCATTCTGAAGGTTCTCCGAGTCGAATCGAGAGATTTTCAATTAAACAAAGAGGTCGGTGATATCAACGAGACGATCCAGGCAGCCGTCGACCAGCTCTTGCCTTTAGCCAAAGAAAAAAATATCGCTTTGAGGCTGCAACTGGAACCTTTGTTTTCAATCGAAGTGGATTTCACTTTGATTCGAGAAGTTTTGATCAATTTGATCGAAAATGGAATCAAGTACACTCCAGCTGGCGGAAACATTCAAATCGCCTCTCAAGAAATTGGCAATCAAATTTGGATTGAAGTTTCAGACACAGGAGAAGGAATTCCTCCTGACGAAGTATCAAATGTTTGGGGAAAGTTTGTACGCGGCAAGGACCAAGATTTGAAAACACGCGGCACGGGACTAGGATTGTATTTGGTTAAATATTTTATAGAATTGCATGGCGGCGAAGTCTTTTTAGTCAGTGAACTCAAAAAAGGAACCAAAGTTTCCTTTTCACTGCCGCTTGAAAATTCAGAGGAGGTCCTATGACTCAGATGTCTGTCTTGATCGTTGATGATGAAGTCGAGCTGAGAAAAAATGTTGAATCTATACTTCACAAATCTCTCTCTGAGATTTCATTTCAAATCACCGAAGCTAGCAATGGCAAAGAAGCTTTAGAAATTTTTTCGAATGGCGATTTCGATTTGGTCTTGATGGATGTTCGAATGCCTGAAATGAATGGATTGGAAGCTTTGAAACGGATCAAAGAAAATGATCCTCGCACTTTTGTGGTGATCATGACAGCTCATAGCAATCTTCAAGACGCTGTTCATGCGATTAAAGATGGCGCCTACGATTATGTCGAGAAGCCAGTCGATCCTGAGCGACTTGCACAGATTGTGCGTAAATCTTTAGAAGCTCGAGACCTAGTTTCCACCCTTGCCTTTTCCAATCCTATCTTTGACGATGATGTGGATTCCGAGTTTGTCGGGAATTCTCACAAGATGCGAGAGGTCTTCAGTTTGATTTACAAACTGTGTAAGGTCGAAACCACCGTCTTGATTCGAGGAGAAAATGGCACTGGCAAGGAACTTGTCTCACGCGCCATTCATTACAACTCGCCAAGAAAAAGTGGTTCCTTCGTCGCCATTAATTGCGGCGCCATCCCTGAAAATTTGATGGAAAGCGAACTGTTTGGACACGAAAAAGGTTCTTTCACTGGCGCTTCAGAGCGAAAAATTGGCAAATTTCAGTTAGCTAACAATGGCACTTTATTTTTGGATGAAATTGCCGAGTTGAAACCGGATATGCAGGTTAAATTGCTTCGCGTACTGCAAGAAAAGAAGTTTGTGCCGGTCGGTAGCAACCGAGAAGTTAAAAGCAATGCTCGCATCGTCGCTGCCACCAATCGGAATTTGGAAAAGATGATTGAGGTAGGACAATTTCGGGAAGATCTTTTTTACCGTTTGAATGTCATGCCGATCTTTCTGCCGCCCCTGAGAGACCGTGCGGATGATATCCCGGCCTTGGTGCAGTCATTTATCAAAAAATTTGCTAAATCTCATTATTCTTCGATTGATGGAATTTCAACAACTGCGATTGAAATTTTGAAATCCTATCGATGGCCAGGAAATATTCGCGAACTCGAAAATGCTGTTGAAAGAGCCTTCATCGTCGAAAACTCCCATCAAATTCAAGTCGAAAGTCTTCCTGAGGCTGTTCGCTTGCAGACTTTTGCCGCAGCTCAGGTTTCGATTGGAATTTCAGCTGCATCCGTCGGACAGGCCTTGGATTTTGAAATTTTTAAAGAAAAAGCAGAAAAAGATTTTATCATCTCTGCATTGAAAGCCAATAAGGGTCGGATCAATCAAACAGTGGCTCAGGCCAATATTCCAAAAAATACTTTGCTGAGAAAAATTAAGAAATATGAAATTCATGTGGATGATTACAAGGACTGAGAGGATTCGTAAACTTCTTTGGCTCGAATGCTTTTCATGCACTCGTGTGTACCCAGCGGACACTGTTGATGTCCATGTTTTCCGCAAGGGCGACAGAGAAGATCTTTTCTTTCAATTACCATTGCTTTTGAATTCCACGGGCGATAGCCAAATTTAAGAACGGTAGGGCCAAAAATAGAAAGCGTCGGAGCCAGCACCAAAGCAGCTAGATGTTGTCCAGCACTGTCATTGGTCACAACCAGCGAAGCTGATTTTAAGATCACCAAGGTTTGCATCAACGATGTCCGGTTGACTAAATTTAAACTTCCTGGAATTTGCGAGGCCACCCGCTCTCCCAAACTTTCTTCACCAGGCCCACCCATTATTAAAATCGCTTTTCCTTCTTGGGAGTACCTATTTCCAATTTCGACAAAACCTTCTGGAGTCCATTGCTTCGTTGCCCAAACACTTCCTGGAAACAAACAGACAAACTGATCTGGAAGCGAAAAATGAGAACCTAAATCAGAAACCAGTTGAGTTTTAATATCAGAAAAAGGCAGTTTCAATTCAATCTCAGGTGAGGCCCATTCCGGAACGGGCGCCAATTTTCCTGGATGTATTTTTTCAAAACTGATCTGCATTTTCTTGAAGCTCCTCAACTTTGCTTTTAAATCTGGAATCCGATTCTCCAGTAAGGACAGCTGTCTAAGAGCTTCGGGAAGCGCAAGGTCTCTTTGAATGCGCTCATGAAAAAATAAAAAATTCCACCAGCTGGAAAAGCCAATTTTTACTGGAGACTTTAACTTTTTAACCAGCCGACCTGAAGTGAAGGATTCATGGGGAGATAGAATCAAATCAAAAAAGGTCCCCCGTGTGTTTTCCACCACGCTTTGATAAGACTGAGAATTCTTTTTTTGAATTTCATATCCGTGATCGATCAGCCCCAGCTCAAGAAACAATGGACTCAGGCCCTTGCGACAGACCAAATGGATTTCACATTGAGGGATACTGAGCCGAAGATTTTTTAGCAAAGGAACCGACAAAAGGAGGTCGCCTAGAAAAGCGGTTTGGACAATGAGAACTTGTTTTCTTGCTCCCAGCATTGTCTTCCCTTGGCCAGCGCTGATATCAAATCTTGCAGACGAACCTGATCATAGCACATATCTGTTTTGTCACAAGTTCTCTTCCAGCATGGAGCACAGGGGGCTTGGCTTTGCACAGTGAGGCCGCGGCCATAAAGTTCGATTTCCTGCGCACAAGTCGGACCAAACCAAGCTACGACGAATTTTTTTTGAGAAATCGCCATGTGCATCCCCAAACTGTCACCGCTCAAAACTAAATCCGTTGCTGCCACACTGGTCAAACCATCACGCAGTCCCAAATCAACCGCACTTTGAAAAACTGGCAAGCCAAATCCAATCGCTTGATTTCGGTCGCCGTCTTCTCGCCCACCCAAAAGGACGATATTTTCCCAGCCTTGAGTCAACAGTTCTCGAACGATTTCCCGTTGAAAGCGAACTGAAAGTTTTTTATGAGCAATCACCGAGCTGCAACCTGTGTTGATACCTAAAACGGGTTGATGCGGATTCAAGGTCCAGCTTTTTTTTCTCGCTGAAGCTGCACGAGTCTCAGTCGACAGGAGAGGCAAATTGTAATCGGGAGTTGGCAAATCAAAGGAAAGTTCGAGTGCTTCACAGTTCAATTGAATTTCTGATTTTTTATTTTCAAAAAACTTGATTTGGTCACTCAATCCGATTTCCCATAGTTCCTGGGCAGCGGAACTGGCTGGAAGCAAAACACCGAGAAAAGGATCGGCAACAAAACCAAAAACCCGTTTAGCTTCAGTTCGACTGAGAATTCCAGAAGCTTGAAGAGATTTGTCGATGACATAAGCAGCATCAAACTTAAGCGCAGAAAGCTTGAGAAGATCTGAATTTTCCGTGGTGAGAACTCGGTCAATCAATGGGTGATTTGCCAGCAGCTGATCGGCCGGCTTGTCCGTCACCCAAGTGATCAAACTTTCGGGCCACCGACTTTGAATTCTTTCCAAAAGGGCTGTTGACCGGACAACTGCTCCAAGAGCTCCCAGATGAATAATTAAAATGGAGGATTGAATCAAATCTTTTTTGGGGCATTGTTCTGAGCAGTTGTCCAATTCGGGCTTTTGAAAAACACAAGGTTTGTAACCGTTGAAATGCCGACAGTTCGTCTGAATCATCTTTCTATTTTAACAAGGAAAGCTGCTGATTCCCCAGTCCAGAAGCGATTCTTAAAGGCGCTTCCACACCATTGAAATCCGATTTAGGACTAATGGCCAGGGTGAATCTCGACGACCTCAGAGATCAAAGAACCGATTTTGACTTTTGACTCGATTCTTAAAATATATTTCCTATCATCATCGCTGAGCCAAATGTAGTTGTCGCCGGTCGGTTTGAATTTGCCCTGAAGTTCAAACTCTGGCCGGATGACAATAGCGTCAAACTCGCCTGCCGCTGTGATCAAACGCTCTTTGCGAAGAGCTTTGCCTCGAAAAATCATATTCTGATTGTCATCAGCAACTCGAAATGCGACTTCCTTTCCGACTTCCCATTTGAAAATTCGCATATAAAAAGCAGCGGAGAATACATTCTGTGCGTAAGGCTCAATTTCCCAGTTCTGTTTTTTATTCTCTTCCCCGTCTCGATCCGTCACTTTTTTTTCCCAGTAAGTGGCCGTGTTTTTTTCGTGATCAAAAAACATTTGAGCTTCTTTCAACTGAGTTGATTCCTTAACATGCATCGTGAATACACTGGGAATCATCTGCTCATAATCCATCAATACATCGACATAATCGTTCGCAGTGTAAAAGGAACTGAAAACAGGAGTGGTTTTGATTGAGGTTCGAAATTGATAATTCTTGCGCCCATTCACTTCAGCAAAAGGTCTCGTTTCTAGGCGTAGGGTCCCTGCGGTCATTTTCAAATAATTCACGTTATGAACAACCACTTCACCAACCCGGAAAGGATCCATCGTGGGTCTTCGGCCACTGAAGCCAATCTCGCCTTCTAACTCTGGGTGATGTTTCTGCGAGCCATTTGCTATAGATTGCTGAACTGATGAACCAATCAGTTTTGTCTTTTTTGATTTTTCTTTTTTGCTCAGAGGTTTCGTTTTGGCTTTGATATCCGGAGGCGGAGTTGTAGCTGCGGCCGCACTCGTCCCATTCTCAGCATGGGGGTTTTCTGCTGAGAATTCTGTTTCGATAATCTTCACTTTTTGATCGAATTCTTTGTTTTCTTTCAGCTGATCAGCCTTCTCGTATTTAAGAACTTTGGACGCACAGGCCACTGCAATGATCACCAAGAGATAAAGCCAAACTGATTTTTTGCTCAATTGCGACTCCTGTTTATTCCCATTTTTTCCATCGGCGATGGACCCACATCCATTGCGCAGGATATTTTCGAACGATCGCCTCGACCCTGTCATTGTATTTTTGAGTCATCAGTTTGATTTGTAAATCCTTATCTTCAATCTTTTCAAAAGTGATCGCCTCTTCGAATACCACGTGTGTCTTCAGTTCAGAATCTCGATAAGTGTAAATCGGCACGACTGGTGATTTAGTTTTCAGGGCAAAAAGAGCTAGACCATAAGCAGTTCCAGTCTTGCGACCGAAAAAAGTCGTCTCAATTCCAAAAGGCCGTCCCATGAATTGGTCGACCACAAAAATAACCGCTTCTTTTTCTCGACTGAGTCTTAAAATATCAAAAGCTGTGCTCCTCCCGTGCGGCTCTAAAAATCGAGTTCCCTTTTGCTCGCGCACCCCAAACCAAAACTGATTGAGAAACTTGTTTTTAAATTTTTTCGAGATCAAATGAAGCTTGAGACCTTTGAGAGCTAAAGCCGCCACTCCCACATCGCCGTTGCCCATATGCAGACTCATCAACAAGACTCCCTTGCCTTGCGCTTGAGCTTCTTTAAAATGACCCATTCCGTGGAGGACCACTTTGTCTGCAAGCCACTTTTGATCCAGCAATGGAATCAAACTGAATTCTATAAAATTATAGCAAAGCCAACCGACAGACTGACGAGCAATTTCCATTCTTCGTTCGTGAGACACATCGGGAAAGGCGATGGACAGATTTTTCAGCACGGTAAAACGGCGAAGTTTAAAAACTTCAAACCAAAGCCAACCCAAAAATCTTCCCAAAGTCAGTCGAGCTGATGGTGGCAAAATCCAGATAAGGCCTGCTAAACTATAAGTGAATACATTTGTCCAAAAACTCATTCAATCCTTTGATCTCTGTGTGAAATTGAGCCTTGATCTGCACAGGATTCAGATAGGGCACCAGATCTAAAAAATTTTGCAACTTTACAAAATCTTTTTCGGTTGTCAGAACTTGCTGGCATTCAAGACTTTTCATTTTCTGGAAAATATTTTGCGCATCTTCTTCAGAATAAATATGATGATCGGAAAAAACCAAGTGCTCAACAGGGAAAACGGTTTGCAACTTTAAGCTCTCGATGAACTGTAGCGGTTTTGCGATACCCGAAACGGCTAAGCTGCGCGAATCAGCTGAGATCGAATTGAAAAACTCCGAATGAAAGGAAACTTCGGCCAAAGGCAAAGACTTTGGTATTTTTTGGCGGACAGACTCAATTTTTTCGAGGCTCGACAGATGAACTTTTGACAGCAAGACAGCATCCGCCCGCTCAAGGCTCGAAAATCCCTCGCGCAACAAGCCCTGGGGTAACAAGTGGTTTTCCTCGGGCACCGCAGTCGTATCAATCAACACTAGATCAAAATCTCTTCTGAGGCTCCGATGTTGGAAGCCATCATCTATCACAAGTAAATCAAATTTTTGAGTCAACACTGCTTGCTGAGCCGTTCTATACTTCTGCGGACCCGTCCAAACTGAAACCTCGGGAAATTTTTGCGCGATACTGAAAGCTTCATCACCATAAAAGAGGGCGCCCTGCAAACGCATCGGATCCACTTTGCAGGGACCGAAACTTTGCGCTTTGTAATTGCGAGCAATCACTGCGACTTTCAAATTTTTCTCTATCGCCGAGCGCAAAATCCATTCGACGACTGGCGTTTTCCCGGTTCCTCCGACTGATAGATTGCCCACACTGAGAACGGGAGTTGATAATTGGATTTGATCAGCGAATCCAGCATCATACAAAAAATTTTTCAAGCTGGTCACAAGTCCATAAATGATCGAAAGAGTTTGAAGGCAAAGCGATTTTAATCTCATCGAGAATTCTCAGAAGATTCTAATTTTGCTTTGGGATTTTTTTGGAAATAGACTTCGAGGGCCTGGGCCACTCGGCGGGTGGCGCCTTTTTCTCCGAGAAAAGGTCGGATTTTTTTCAAATCCAGAATCACACTGTCTCTGTAGGAAGGTTCTTCAATGTAACGACTCATCAAGCGAAAAAGCTCATCTGGATTTGCTCCACCCTGCCATCTTTCAGGAACAGCCTCACGGTTGAGGATTAAATTGATCAAGCCGAAAAACTGAATTCCGCGAATAAATAATTTGGCAAAAATTCCGGTGAGCCATTTCATCTTGTACATAATGACCATCGGCTTCTCCAAAAGTCCAACCATGAGGGTGGCCGTTCCAGAGGCCACCAAAATGGCGTCGGCCAGATGAATCATCTCAAGTGGCTCTTCTTTCAACAGCATATAGGGAAATCTGACATCTCCCATCAGCTCTTGAAGCTGTTCTTTAGCCACTGTCGGCGCGCACATCATCAGAACACGAATTTTGGGATATTTTTTGTAAAGTCTTCTAGCGACTTCGATTTGGATTCCCAGATGCTGTTTCAGCTCTCCCTGTCGACTTCCGGGCATCAATCCAATGACAAACTCGTCGTCTTGAATTCCGTAGCGCTGTCGATGCAATTTGAAATACTCAGGGCTAAAAAATTTTTCGTCCATTTCATCGAGCACGGGATGACCGACAAACTCGCAAGCGACTTGTTTCTCTTTGTAAAAAGCCACTTCAAAGGGGAAAAGAACAAAAACTTGAGTGCAGTATTTTTTAATCGTCTCGACTCGCCCTTTACGCCAAGCCCAAACCTGAGGAGAGACGTAGTAAACAACCGAAATTCCAAGCGCGTGCAATTTTTTAGCAAGCATCAAATTGAATTCTGGATAATCCATGACGATCGCCACATCTGGTTTTCTTAAGATGGCTTGCTCGACCAAAGAATTGAAAACAGCTTTTAATTTTCCATAATGTTCGATGATTTCTGCGGCTCCGACCACGGCCATTTCTTCAGACTTTCCTAGGCGCTCGAAGCCCAAATTTTCCATGTCCTGATTGCCTACTCCAAAAGAGCGAATGTTGCGATTGCTAGCTTTCCAATGCTCCAACAACCGAGTCGCAAACAAGGCGCTCGAAGCTTCGGCTGCTACAATCAAAACTTGAGACATCAGGAACCTCTGTGAGATTTCACAAAATCTAAAATCTTTTCGACCCATTGAAGAGCCAGCATCCCTGCTTCTCCGGAAACGACTTCTGCATGCGAGCCTTGAATCGCTTTCACAAAAGCTTCGGTCTCTGTCAGCAGATTGTCACCTCGTCCGGTGTTCTGAACCTCAAACGTCAAAGGAGCCTCAGGATTGTTGGTAGGCCGTGTGCGTTCAATCTCACCCGTCTGTAAATTCGCGAGCCAAATATTTTGCGCACCAATCACTTTGATTGTACGGACCATTTCCTTGGCCAGTCGAGACGAGTTGATTTGCGCTCTGAGGCCGCTCTCAAATTCAAAACTGGCCGAGCACCAATCTTCACTGTCTCTCAACATTTTTCCAGTTTGCGCCGAGATCAAACGACATTTCGAAGGATCCAAAGAAAGCATCAGATCCAAATCGTGAATCATCAGGTCATGCAAAACAGAAACATCGGAACCGCGGGATTTGAAAGGCGCATAGCGATTGAGTTCCATATAGCTCGGTTGTTTGATTTGCTGCTTGAGTTCCTTAAACGCCGGGTTGTAGCGCTCACTGTGCCCAACGCACAAAACGAGCCTCTTGCTGCGAGCGAGATCCACTAGAACTTGAGCTTCTGAGCTTTTCAGACAGATTGGCTTTTCAACATTGACGTGGATTCCATTTTTTAAAAACAACTGAACCAGTTCAAAATGCGCCGGAGTGATTGTCGCGACAGTGACAGCGTCTACTTTTCCAATCAGATCTTCTGGCTTCGAAAAAGCTTGAACTTTTAAGGCCTCAGCAACTTTTTGCGCTTGAGCGGTTTGAAGATCACAGACTGCGACCAGCTCTAAATTTAACTCGGGCTTTTCGGAGAGCGCTTTGTATTTCTGCGCATGAAAGTTTCCGAGATATCCCACTCCAACAACTGCGGTTTTTAATTTCGCCATGAGCTAACTCCTTCAATGGATTTGAATCACTCGTCGTCAGAAATTGATTTACCCCGAGCCAGAGCAATCCCGCGCTTTGAGCTGCGAACGAATTCAATCAGATATTCGAGATTGGGACTCATTTGACATTCGGCACGGATGCGAGACAGTCCTTCTTCAACCGTATCAGATCCGCGCAGCAGAATGCGAATCGCTTTGTGAATGTTCTGAACTTCTTCTCTGGGATGACCTTTGCGAGCCAAGCCCACTTTGTTGGTGGCTCGACAGACGGCATAGTTTCCTTGAGCTCGACAAAATGGTAGAATGTCTTTGTTCACAATGCTGCTTCCAGCGATGAAAGCCCCGCGGCCCACCTTGGTAAACTGATTGAAAGCACTCAAGCCTCCAATCACCACATTGTCCTCGATGATCGTGTGACCACCCAGATGTGAATCATTGGCGATCACCACATTGTTACCAATTTTACAGTCATGCCCAATGTGAGTGTAGGCCATGAAATAATTGTTATCACCAATGGTCGTCTCTTTATCGCCCTTGGATGTGGCAATGTTCACGGTCGAGAACTCTCGAAACATGTTGTTGCTGCCAATTTTCAGACGAGTCGGTTCTGATTTGTAAGTGATATCTTGAGGAGGTCCACCAATCACCGCTCCTGGTGAGAAGTGATTGTTTTGACCGATCTCAAGAACTCCAAAGCGAGATCCCAAAGTCACATGCCCTTCAACGAAAGTGCCTTTCTGAATGGTCACTTGCCCTTGAATCAAACAGTAGGGCCCGATCTCGACTCCTTCTTCGATTTTAACATCGCCTTGAATGATGGAGCTAGGATGAATTTTCATCGCCGATTTACTTTGTTTTCTCGAAGGCTGAAATCACTGACTCGGTGAGATCGATATCCTTTTGAGCAAACAAAACATTCTGTGAAGATTTCTCGATGACCAGAGTGTAGCCTTTTTCTTGCGCGACTTTCTCAATCACCTTTTTCATTTTTTCCAAGATCGGCTCAACCAATTCTTTTTCTTTTTTCTGAATTTCCATCTGGTTTTCTGCCACGACCTTTTGGAACTTCATCATCTCTTCTTGCAGTTCCACTTGTTTTTTGCCCATGACTTCTTCAGAGAGAACCGTTTTTTTCTTCTCCAGATCCTGATTCATTTTTTCAATGTCGGCTTTTTTCTTATCGAGGTCCTTTTTTCGCTTCCCGTATTCTGCGTCCAAAGACTCTTTTGCTTTTTTCCCTTGAGCAGTCGCTTGGATCGCTTTCTGCACATCCACATAACCCACTTTGGTTTCAGCTTTCGCGAATCCCGCCGCCAGGCAAACCAACATCACCAAATAAATTTTTTTCATTTTCACTCCTGCATATTGAGAACACTTTTTAAAATTTAAACCCAAAACTAAAATCGAAAACTAAACAAAATTAAAATGGCGAACCAATCGAGAACTCAAACACAACTGCATCTGTCGAGGCATCGGAGGTTCGCATAGGGAATCCCCACTCAAAGCGCAATGGTCCGATTGGCGAAAACCAGCGAAATCCAAATCCCACGTCACTGTAAATGGAAGAGCTCGAAATAATATCTTCGGCCTCGCCTGCATCGAAGAAAGTCACACCTTTGATTCCGGCCTCAGCGATCAAAGGAAATTCGAATTCCATTTGATAGAGCGCTTGCTGTCGACCACCAAAGGTTCGCGTGGCACGACGACGGCGGCTTTCTGGATCCTGATAAGTCGCAACGATATCAGGATTGGTGAAGAGTGCATTCGAGAAAAGTCTCTTTCCAATGCTTAAATACTGATACCCCCGGAGCGAGTAAGGCCCACCCAAGCGATACAATTCATTGAATGGCGGATCGGTGTTTTGATCGCTCGCTGAGATAAACGAATAAGAGAGATTATTTCTCCAAGTCACTTCCCAAAAAAGATTTCGAAAATAGCGGGCGGTCGCATTGCCTTTGGTGTACTGAAGTTTTCCACCGAAAGCCGCGTACTCCAAAGAGGTTGAGCCGTAAATTCCCTTGGTTGGAGCAAAACGATCATTTCGCTTGTCATATTCGAGAATTCCAGTCACTGAGCGAGTGTCTCCGCTGGCTGTCGACAATGGGAACAGGGTTTCATCGGTCAATTTCTGCTGGTTTCCATTGATTGTACCGTAAACTGGATCCAAATCTGTGCGATCAAGTTTCAAACGAATCGAGCCGGTGAAATCTTCGCTCAGCGGATGACCAAAGCGAAAGGCTCCACCCAATTTTCTCTCACCGTAATCACCTCGGTCGGAGCTGCTCTGATAGAGGTCGGCCCCGACAGACCATTCTGTGTCTCTAAAGTAAGGCTCGGTGAAATTTAAATTGTAGGAAGATCCTTCTCTGCTGATGTTTAAACCAATTCCAAGCTGCTGACCCTTGCCGAGAAAATTGGTCTGCTTGACCTGACCCTGCAAAGTAAATCCTGTCACGCTTCCGTAACCGGCACCCAATTGAATTGATCCGGTGTTGCGCTCTTTCACAATGATATCAATATTCAACTGATCTGGCTTTTCTGGCGGAGTCGAAGTCTTGAAATTCACTTCATCAAAAAAACCAAGTCGCTGAATATTTTCCAAAGACTTACGTCTGCGAGTTTCGTTGTAGAGCTCACCTTCTTGAATTTTCAGTTCGCGGCGTAAAACCTTGTCCCGAGTTTTGCTATTGCCGACCACATTGATCTGGCCGAAGTAGACTTTGCTGCCCTTATCGAACTCGAAAGTGATGTCTACCTTGCGATCTTTTTCGTTGATTCGAGTGCGTGGAATCACGTTGGTGAAGGCGTAACCCAGATCTCCATATTTCGCTTGCAGCTCACTGAGATCTTTTTGCAAAACATCATAAGAGAAAACCTGGCGCTTGTTGATCTGAATGGCTTCACTCAGCTCATCACGAGGAAATAAAATGTCCCCTGAAAAATCGATCTCGCCTACATCAAACTGCTCGCCCTCATCGATGCGAATCGTGATGTAGATATTGCGCTTGTCAGGAGTAACGTAAACCTGAGGCTTATCGACTTTGACCTGGACATAACCTTCATTGAAATAAAGGTAGCGCATGCGCTGCACGTCGATATCAAAGGCATCTTGTTTGTAGCTGCCACTGCCAGAAAGGGCGCTGAAAAATCCACCCTCATTGGTCACCATGCGAGATTTCAAAAATCCATCTTTTAATTTGCTGTTGCCAAGAAAAGTGATTTTTTTTACTTTCACTTTGTCATTTTCTTTGATTGAAAAAATGGCCTTTACGGTTTCATCAGGCTTCACGTCTTCGGTTCTCATCTCAATCTTGGCGAGAAAAAAACCTTTGTCCTCATACATTTTTTGCAGCTTATCGACAGCATCTCTGAGCTTCGTCATGCTGAGAATTTCGTAAGTTTTAAGACCGGTTGCTTCGAGCAACTCCTCAGACTTGAGCTCTGAATTGCCTTCAAAAGCGACTTCAGCAATCGATGGCTTTTCCACCACGATATAAGTCAGACTGACCTCTTTGCCAGAAACGACCCTCTCGACCTGAACATCATAAAAATATCCAGATTTAAAAATGCTTTGAATATCTTCTTTGATGCTGGCATCGGAATAGCCACCGTTGAGTTTTGATTTCAGGCGAGCTTCGATCGCATCTTTCTCAATTTTTTTCTGACCTTTGATTTCAATTTTTCGAATGACTAAATCAGAGGCAACCGGCGCTTCCTTGGTAGCCGCTGCCGGACGCGAGTTCTTTTTCAAAACCGCATGAGCCTGCGCTTTTTTTTTCGCTCGGGCTGCTTTGCTTTGACCCTGAACCTGCGACTGCACGAGGAATAGGCAAATAACGGCGAGGCAAAGTTGACGAAGAATCGATGCATCAAAACCGAGAAAAGACTTTGACGGCAAAAGACTTGGATGACTGATTTTAAAAATAGATTTCAAGTTCAAATTTCCCAGTTGTTTTAGCTACTTAGCCTCAAGTGCGGAAAGGTTATCAGCTGCCTTTCACAAAGTCAATCCGCGCTCACACCCATCGTCCGTCAGACAGCCGATGTACCAATCCGAATTTGCGAGAAAAACTTGGATCATGAGTCACAACCACCAAGGTCAGTCCCATTTTTTCCTTCAACTCGAAAAATAAATCCTGGATTTTATTGCCATTGAGCGAGTCTAGATTGCCCGTCGGCTCGTCGGCAAACAGAATTTGAGGTTTGCAAACCAAAGCTCGGGCGATGGCCACTCTCTGTAGCTCTCCCCCGGAAAGTTGCGAGGGAAAGTGATTCATGCGCTCTGCCAGCCCCAGTGATCTCAGCAGCTTCTCGGCTTGCCCCGTGGCCTCACTCTTTTCCACGCCAGCGACTCGAGCTGGAATCATCACATTTTCCAAGGCCGTAAATTCAGTCAGGAGGTGATGGAACTGAAAAACAAAACCCATTTGTTTGTTGCGAAAGCTGGCGACGGCCTCACTGTTCATCGAGGTCAAAGATTGATTTTGAAAAAACACTTCGCCCGAGCTCGGCTGATCCAAAGTTCCTAGAATATGCAACAAAGTGCTCTTGCCTGAGCCGGAGGCGCCAACAATGCACACAGCTTGACCTGCCCGGATATCGAGCGAGATTTCCTTGAGAATTTCAAGCGAATCTGGGCCTTGAGTGTAAGCTTTGCGAATTTTTCGCGCCGACAAAAGAATATCACTCATTTTTGAGACCCTCCACTGGGGATAAAGCTGCGCCCCGAAGGGCCGGAAATAAAGTTGCCAGAAAACAAATCATCAAAGTAGCAAAGGAAATTGCCAGAGCATCACTCCAGCGAAGGCTCAGATTGATTTTATCAATTTTGTAAATGCTGCCCGGAATGATTCCGTAATGGCCTTCCACCCAGCCAAATAAAAAACAAAGACCCAAACCCAAAATCATGCCACCCAAGAGGCCTAAGAATCCGATCATCAAACCTTGCCAACTGAAAATTTGAATGATGCCTCGATTCGAGATTCCGAGAGCTTTCAAAAGTCCAATTTCTGAAAACCTCGTCACCACATTCACATACAAAGTGCAGGCGATATTGAAAGCCGCAGCGATCACAATCACCAAGATCACAAAGAAAATCGCAATGCGCTCAATCTGCACGGCTTCAAATAAATTTTCGTTGACGTCATGCCAGTCACGAATCACAAATCCGGGCCCTAACTCGCGACCAATGGCGGCGCCAATGCTGCGAGCTCGTTCGATATCTTGGAACTTCACCAAGAGCCCCGAGTATCGATCGCCGATTTCAGCCAGAGTCTGAGTCGTCTCAAGAGACGTCAAAATCATGCGTTGATTGTAGTCATACTTTCCCATATCCAAAACTCCAGAGACTCGGAAAACTCCGATTTTTCTGCGAAACTGATTTGGATCCAGTTCGTTTTTTAGAGGCAAAACAATGCGAAATTCTTGACCGACTTGGAGCCCCATGTTTTTCGCTAATCCAATTCCGATCACGGCCGGCGAAGCTTTGTCCTCTGGATTTTTCTGTAATTCGACTTTGCCCTCGATCAGCCGCTTATCTAAACCTAAAGTTTGATGAATGTCTTCGGGATCCAAGCCCTGCAAAATGACTCCAGAAAGCTTTCCTTTGTGAGCAATCACCGCTTCGATATAGCCAAACCGAGTCGCTGCCACAAAGGTCGGTTCGACCTTTTTTATTTTTTCAATCAGCGTTTCTTTGCTCAGGTAATCTTGATTTTTAATCAAAATCTGTAAGTGGCCAGTCGTATCGGCAACACTCATTTGCAAAGTCGATTCAAATCCACTCATCACGGCCATGGAAACAACCAGGCTTGCGACACCCAACATCAGGCCAATCAAAGCATTGAGACCGGAGATTGAAAAAAGTTGAGAGGATTTTGAAAGCAGCATGCGAAAAGCGATCCAAAAATAAAACTTGCGAAAGGAATTTTTCATTTAGGGATGCTGTCCACTGCCGGGATTTTGCTCCATCTGATCTTTCAGATAGGACATGATAAAATCTTGCAGATCCCCATCCATCACATCTTGCACTCGGTTGGTTTCAAATCCGGTGCGATGATCTTTGATCATTTGATAAGGATGCATGACGTAGGAGCGGATCTGCGATCCCCATTCGTTGGCTTTTTTCGAGGATTCCATCTCTTGTTTCGCTTTGTTTCGCTCCTCCAATTCTTTCTCGTAAAGAGCCGCTTTCAACATTTTAAGCGCTGTCTCTCTGTTTTGAATTTGTGAACGCTGCGTTTGGCAACTGACGACCGTACCTGTGGGAAGATGATACATACGGACTGCCGAATCAGTTTTGTTGACGTGCTGACCTCCCGCTCCGCTAGAACGATAGGTTTCAACTTTGAGGTCTTCAGGGCGAATTTCAATATTGATTGCTTCATCCACTTCGGCCCAAGCAAAAACCGAAGCAAAACTGGTGTGCCTTCTTGCGTTCGAATCAAAGGGAGAGATTCGCACCAAGCGATGAACTCCACTTTCGGCTTTCAAATATCCGTAAGCGTAGGCACCTTCGATGAGCATGGTGACTGACTTGATTCCGGCGCCCTCGCCGTCTGTGGTCTCAAGAATTTCAACTCGGTAGCCCTGCTGATCCGCATAGCGCATGTACATCCGCATGAGCATCGCAGCCCAATCGCAAGATTCCGTACCGCCGGCGCCCGAGTTGATCGAAATGTATGTCGAGTTCGCATCGAGCTCGCCGTTGAGGACTCGCTTGAGCTCTAAGCTTTGGCCGATTTTTTCGAGCTTGAGAATTTCAGCTTTGGCTTCAGAAAAACTTGCTTCGTCGGAGGCTTCAATGCTCATATCCATCAAGACTTCTGAATCTTCCACTCCTCGATTGTAGCTTTCGAATTCTTCGACGGATTTTTCAAGAAAGGCTTTTTCTTTGTTTAATTTTTGCATTTCATCTGGCTTGTTCCAGATGTCGGGATTTTCAGAAGCTAGAGCAAGCTCTTGCAGGCGTCGCTTTTTTTTGTCCAGGTCAAAGATACCCCCGAAGTTCACCGGAGAGCTTTTTGAGGTCGTTTAATTTTTTTTTGATATCGTAAGTTTCGGCGACAATTCCCATAGAGATTAAATGTCGAACTTTGCGCCCAATCTGTCAAACAGTTGATCCTGAATCTCAAACATACGAGCCGCTTCTGCTTTCGATTTTTCGTGGTCGTAACCCAAGAGGTGCAAGACGCCGTGAATCAACATGTAGCCCAGCTCAGCTTGGAAGGAATGCGCGTGATCTGTGGCTTGAGCCTTGAGAACTTGTGGACAGAGCACCAACTCGCCCAAGTCTTTTGCACCGCCGGCCGCAAAGCTCAGAATATCTGTTGGATAATTTTACTGGCACCACTGTAAGTTTAATTTTTTTGCAGCCATGCGATCGAGAAAAACAATCGTCAGTTTTTTTTTGAGCTGCTTTTTTTCTCGCTCAGACAATTTCTTTCCGAGCTCCAGCAAGAGTGAATTTATCCAGGCTGTCATCCACTTCCTTGGCATAGAGACCGAGGAGTGGTTGATCAAACTGATCACTTGTGTGTCCGGGCAGAAGCGGCGGCGTAAGCAACCGGAGTTTCGGAGGCTCCTCCACCGGCGGCACGAGGATAATCAATTCGTTGATGATAAATTCCAAGCAGAATGCGCGCGAACGCCAACTCGACTTTGGAGAGATCCTTCAAGGTCATACTGCACTCGTCGAGCTGACCTTCCATGAATTTTCTTTGCACGATATTGCGTACAATATTTTGTAGACGAACCGGAGTCGGCTCATCCAAAGACCGACTGGCCGCCTCGATACTATCAGCCAGCATGCAAAGAGCGGCTTCGCGAAATTGCGGCTTCGGACCCGGATAGCGAAATTCTTCTTCCGAAACTTCTGTTTCTTCTTCAGCCTTCAAATCCACCGCTTTGTTGAAAAAATAAGAAATCAAAGTGGTCCCGTGATGCTGAATGATGCCGTCAATGATCGGCTTTCCAAGTTTGAAGCTCATTCCCAGCTCAACTCCGTCTTTGACGTGCGCCACGAGCAAAGTTTTACTCATGTAAGGCGAAATGTGATCATGCGGATTTTGCCCAGGTTTTTGATTCTCAATAAAGTAATTGGCGTGCTCCATTTTTCCAATGTCATGATAGTAGCTCATGACTTTGGCAAGAAGCGGATTGGCCGCAATTTCTTCGGCCGCCGCTTCAACCATGCTTCCAACGAGCATCGAGTGATGATAAGTCCCCGGCGCTTTAACGATCATTTCTTTCAGCAGTGGATGATTAAGATTGGAGAGCTCCAACAACTTGACATCCGTTGTGTAACTAAAGACCGATTCCAAAAATGGAACCACAAACATCGCAAGCATCGAAGCAAAAATTCCAGCGAGAAATCCAGCCGGAACAGCTGTGACTAATTCTTTGAAAAAATGATTTTGGTCAATCTTTGTGACAACAAACATTAGAGCGATTATCAAAGCGTTGACTCCACCCGTACGAACTCCAGCCCAGTAAATATCGTTTCGTTTTTTACAGTTGTAGACACCGCGAGCCGCCGCAATACCGCCAGCGAAGGTCACGACCATGAATGAAAAGTTCATTTCTGTCATCAACCCCATTGCCACTGAAAGAAAAGCTGTGAAAAGCCAAACCACTTCGCCTGATTGAATGAGCAATCCCACAATCATGGGCGCGGCGGCAACCGGCATCAAATACATAAACATTTCTTGCGGAAGGCTTGAGCCAAATCGAGAGACCAGGGCCGTCTCAAAGAAAAATAAAGATAATTTTGCCACGACCACTGTGATCAGAGTCACAACACCCATGACAAAAATATCTTTGTTGTCGATCTTGATTCGGTCTTGAGAAAAACGTCGCAGGTACTGAAAGAAGACCACAATGATTGAAAGGAACAAAAAGGCAATGGCGATGGCCAGAATATCATGTCGACGATCGGACTTGAGAGTTTGAATTTCCTTGATCATGGCCATGTGAAAAGGCTGAATCACCGTTCCTTCGGCTAGCAAAATCTGATTTTTTTTCACCGAAATCGTGATCGGCAGAACAGATTCACGCACGGATTGCCTTCGGGTCGCCATCTCTTGTTTGTTCAAAGTTAAATTCGAATATATCAAACGTCGACTGAACTCTTGCACATTGAGAATGTCTTTTTCGGGAGCATTTTCCAAACCACTGAGATTTTTTAAGACAAAGCTGTCCGTGCTCGCCGCATCTAAAATTTCGCCTCGACGCAAGTTGAATTCTCGACCGCGATTGTTCTTGTTAATGGTTCGAGCCAGAACCATGCTTTGATTCGAGGGAATCAAGCGATCCAGATTTTCACCAATGCGGTTCACGTACCAAAGATCCAAATTTCTGACAACGACATTTTCGATTCGTGGGTTGAAGTGATTTCTCACCAGCCACTCGAAAAGATAATCCGGAACAGTGGCTCCCAATGCTTTTTCAAATTCCCCTTTGTGAATCACGAAATCTTTGATTGCCTCTTCGCGCTCGGCATATCGACGCGGCCAAGTGATGTTTCGAGATTCCAAACGCATCAGCCGAAAAGCCCGGTAAACGGAACTGGACACTCGCTCAAAAACAGCGGGGTCATAATCCAAAATAATTGGGATGGCCATTTCGGCTTTGACTCGTTTTTCTTCGGTGGTAACTTCATCAACCATTTCAAAGCTGACCGGTGAAAGCACATCGTACTTGACGATTTCGCCGATTTGAAAATTCAAAGGAGTGCGAACTTCAAAAGTGATCGCATAAGCCAAAATCAAAGTGAAGATAAAGACGAACGCAAAGCGCCGAGTGTGAAGTTTGTCTTCTAAGCGGCCGACGAACTTGCCAAAAAAAGTTCGCTCCAAACCCAAGCGATCAACCCAATCCAAAAATTTGAGACTGTGATCCTCATAATTCACTCGGCTGTGAGTGGCATCTCGATTTCTGGAATTGTTTTTCTTCGCAATCATCTGGTGTTCCCGCTTGTTCTGCCTACTCTCATATTATCGGCAAAGCCTGCAATTTTTTCCAACTTTTCGACGGATATTCCGCTGATTTCTCATTGGAAATCATCAAATCCCTGTGCTAGCGTCTGGGCGATTGACCACCAGCCAAAAGACTAAGGAATGAACGCGTATGGAACAAAGTACAAGTCTAACTGATTTTCAGACTCTGGTCGAGATCGTTGCAAGCCTGCGAGGTCCAGGCGGTTGCCCCTGGGATCAAGAACAGACCGCTCAATCTTTGATCCAGTACGCAATCGAAGAGGCTCACGAGCTAGCCGAGGCGATTGAGTCGGGAAAGCAAAGTGAAATCATTGATGAGCTCGGAGATTTTCTTTTTCAAGTGATTTTGCAATCTCAAGTGGCTGAAGACGAAGGCCGCTTTTCTCTGTCAAGCGTCATTCAAAATCTCAATCAGAAGATGACTCGCCGTCATCCCCATGTTTTCACCGATGCCAAAGTCTCAAGCATCAGTGATGTGTGGAAAAAGTGGGAGCAACTGAAAGCCGAAGAAAATAAAGGCAAAGCACCCAAGGCGGTTTTCAGTTACCCAAAAAATTTGCCAGCGCTTCAAGCGGCAGGAAAAATTGGTGGCAAAACCAAGCGCCTCAAATTTGATTGGGAGCAACCGAATCAAGTCTTAGACAAAGTCAAAGAAGAGCTGGCAGAGCTTGAAGCCGAAATGACTTCCACTCCAGATCTGAAAAAAACCGAACATGAAATCGGTGATTTGCTTTTCTCTACGGCTCAATTGGCTCGCCATCTGGGCTTGGAACCCGAGCAGTGCTTGCGAAAAGCCAACCGGCGATTTGAAGAGCGCTTCAATCAAGTTTTGCAGCTCTCCCAAGTTTCGCTCGAGAAATTTCCCGATCTCAGCAATCAGGAAAAAGAAAATCTCTGGGCGCTGGCAAAAAAAATCGAAGCAGACCGTCAGCCGCCACAAGACAACTGATCAAAGCTTCAACAGGGATGATTTTGAGATTTTGCGATTTCATCCCGTTTTGAAACAAAAACTGCTTGCTAAGTGCCGAGCATTCTTAGTCTTTTCGAATTGCCTCATTCTGATCTATGGCACTCCCCTTGCTTTATTAACCAAGCATCGGGGGAATTTATGAAGAAGGTCATCTTAGTCGCTACACTCACAGGTCTTTGTTTTTTGTCTTTGATTGGTTGCGGCTCTTCAAAAACCAGCAGTGATGGATTCGGCGCTTTGACTCAAGCCTCGACCAGTGCCAGCAGCCCAACAGGTAACGCCAATGCGGTGGCCCTTTGTTCCCAGGACGCAAGCTCTCTTCCAGATTCGCAAATTCATCTGCAACAATTCGTCGATCAGTTCGGACAGACGGCGAGCAACTACGTTCGACTGCAATTCACTCTCGCACCTCAAGCCTGGCAAAGTGGAAACTGGGATCTTATGATTTATCGCTGGACTGCATCGGCTGATGGTGCGACCTCGATCGATGCCACTCCCTTGAGTTTTCAATTTGAGCAAAAACTGGCAGGTGGTGGTTATCAATTGCTCGCGCCAACCGCTTACAGCATTTTCAATTGGACAGAAACCCAAGCCATGGCTGCTCACGCGAGCATCGCAGCCGGAAATCCTCAAGCCTTTTACGGTGTCACTAATTTACTGGTGAATTTACGAGATTCGACAAATTCCTATCAGGCTTTGCGAGTCGCTTTAAAACTCAATGGAGTGGTGCAACGCCAAATGGATGCTTTGATTCCAACTTTTTCGGCCGATCCTGCGATCTATCAAAGCGAAGCTCGTCACCCCGCTCTGCTTCAATCGTTGCATCCGCTGAGAGATAAGTTGGGACAGACTTGGACTCAGGCCAATTATTTTGAATTTGCCAAAGCCTTTTGCTTTTAAGCTGATCTTGTTAGTTGATCTTGTCAGTTGATCTTTGAATTTAGTGACTGCTTTCTGTACTGACTTCTTCGGCCTGCAGATTTTCTCCGTGTCGATATCGATCCAGCAAATTGGAATCCGAAGTGGGAAAGGAAAAGAGCAGAGAGTGTACCGCGCTGCTCGTGTCTTCCTGAGTCACCACCACATAATGAAAATCCTTCACCTCATGCTCAGGAAACTCGCGAATAAAAGTCACCAAAGTCTCGCCGTGCAAATCATTGGTTCGCCAAATCTCGTCGGGATTCTCGATCGTCTCTTCGCGGCACTCGATTCCCAATTCTTGAAACATCTCAAAACCAATATCAGTCTCGCTGCGTAATTTGAGCATGGAGAGAAAAAGTCCCATGGCCATCGGATCCCCATCACTCAGAGAATCGCCTTCCAAAGCTCCAAAGCCCACTTCCTCGAAAGCTTTGTCGTAAACCAAGTCACCTCGGCGGTAGTGACCAACCAGGTCTAGGTCACGAGTAACGAAATGCAAAAAGATGAAGGTCGGCTCATCCTCAGCCGAAACATAAGTCACTGCGATATGGAAGGCATGCAGCTCTTCGATCGGGCGAATGAAATGAAAAATCGGAAAGTCCTCAAAACTTTTTTCGTCATACCAAATTTCAGCCGGCTCATCGAGAGTCAGGTCCAGGAGTTCACTGAGATTCTCCACTTCCTCTTCCAGCACATCCGTCTCTTTGCGCAGCGAGTGATGTTGATCAGATCACCAGCTCAATACCCGCATCCACCGCTTCGTCAATGGCCGCCGCCGCATAGGGTGGCGG